>JBJMPB010000432.1:0-5220 GCA_045803455.1 Gemmatimonadales bacterium
GATATTCTTTATCCCAGTTCGATCCTGCACTTTCTGCTGCCCTTGACCAGCGCGCTGGCGTGGAAGCTGATTCTGCACGTGTACCTGGCCGGTGTGTTCATGTATCTGGCGGCTCGGGCACTGGGAACCCGCCGCTACCCCGCCTTGTTCGCCGGCTCGGCCTACCTGCTCTCCGCCAATCTGGTCAGCCTGGTTTGGGGAGGACAGGATGGAAAGATGTACGTCACGGCGCTGTTTCCCGCAGCGCTGTGGCTTCTCATCACCGCCTTGGATCGGCGCTCCTGGCTCCGGTTTGTATGGCTCGGCGTGGTTGCCGGACTCATGGTTGTGGCCCATCCCCAGTTGGCATACTACGCCTACATCGCCCTGGCGGGATATACGGTCGGCAGTTTGTGGGCTCGCCGACGTGATGGAGCCACCCTGGCCAAGGTTCTTGCCGGGGGTATGCTCGCGGCGGTAACCGCGCTGGGCGTTGCCTCCGTGGTGCTGCTCCCGATGTATCGCTATCTCCGGGAAGATTCGCCTCGTGCTGGGCCGGGGCGGGGCTTCGAGTACTCCGCCAGTTGGTCGCTCCACGCTCAGGAGGCGGTCTCCTTGTTCATACCGGAGTTCTCCGGCACCGACGTTCAGTCGGCGACATATTGGGGGAAAAACCCGTTCAAGCACAACTCCGAATACGGAGGTGCGCTGGTCTTCGTGCTCGGAATTGCTGCAATGATTGGCCTGAGGGGAGATCCACGACGCTGGGCCTTCGGCGGGATGGCGGCAATAGCGCTGCTCTATGCCCTGGGCTCCGGCACACCCGTGTTTCGGGTGCTCTATTTACTCGTGCCCGGGCTGAAGAACTTCCGGGCGCCGAGTCTCGCGACCTTCGTCGCCATCGCAGCCCTCACCATCCTGACCACCCTCTTGATCGATCGAGTACTGACGTCCGACGACCCCCGCACCCGTCGTGCCGCAACCATGGCCCTTCTGGCTGGAGCAGGGCTGGCATTGTTGATCGCTCTCCTGACTTTGGCAGGAGGGAGCGGATTCTATCAGACCTGGGTTTCGGTGTTCGGAGCACCCGAGGGCCTTGACCGGTCGGCCGCCTTCGCCGCCAATCAGCCGCGAATCCTGGGGGGCGCGCTCGCGGTCACCCTGCTTTGTGGATTATCTCTCGGGGCGTTGCTGCTGTGGAGCCGCGGACGCCTTCAAGCGTCCCATGTCGTCATGATTCTTCTCACTATCACTGCGCTCGATCTCCTCCGGGTTGATGCCCGATATATCCAGATCGTCCGGTACGACGAATTCTTCCCGCCTGACCCGGGTATTGAAGCCTTGCGCGACCGCCTAGCTCCCGGAGAACGGGTGCTCGCGGTTGGAGGAGTGTATCCGGAGGGATTTCTCGCTACGTATGGCGTTCCCGAGGTGTTCGGTTATCACGGCAACCAGCTACGATGGTACAATGCGCTTACCCGCTATGATGTCCGCCAGGCCGCCAGAACCTCGGCAGAGCTCCAGCAGTACTGGGTCGGATTGTTGAACAGCGGAACGCTTCGGGCCCTGGCCGCACGATACGTTCTTCTTCCCGGCCAGGTGGACCTGCCGGGATACCGTCTCTTGGGCTCGGATCAGCGGGTGGCCGTGTACGTCAACGACGGGGCCGCGCCGCCGGCGGCGGTGGTACCCCAGGTTCAGGTCGAGCCCGATTCGGCCCGTCGAGTGGAGTTGCTCTGGTCGCCCACCTTCGACCCCGCCAAGACCGCCATCGTGGATCAAGCTGTGTTGGCAATCGGTCAGGCTGGAGGCACAGGCACGGCCACTATAGAAGGGAATGGAGACGACACCCTCTCCATTGACGTGAGCGCTACCGGACCTGCCTTGCTCAGCATCAGCCGTACCTACCATCGGTCCTGGCAGGCGGAGCTCGATGGCACTCCTGTGCCGGTCATCCAGACCAACCATGCTTTGATGGGCGTCGCCATTCCTCGAGCCGGCGAACATCGGGTCCTACTTCGGTATCGGCCCAAGATCGTGCAGCTCGCGGCGGGTATTACGGCTGCTACCTGGATCATCGTGTTGCTGGTCACCGCTGCGGCCGCAGTGCTGAGCCTTCGTCAGCGCCGTGGCTGAGCGGATCCTCGTGGTCGTCCCAACCTATAACGAGGCCGTCAACCTCCCGCTCGTCGCGCCGGCCATTCTGCAACAGGACCCGCGCATCGAGGTGCTCGTGGTGGACGACAATTCCCCCGACGGCACTGGCCAGCTGGCCGACGAGCTCGCGGCCTCCACTCCTCGCGTTCACGTGCTGCACCGGCCGGGCAAGTCCGGGCTGGGAAAGGCCTACCTCGCGGGGTTTCGCTGGGCTCTGGACCGGGCCTACGATCTCGTCTTCGAGATGGATGCCGATTTCTCCCACGACCCCAAGTTCCTGGGCGACTTCATCCGGGCTATCAACGACGCCGACGTGGTCATTGGCTCCCGATACCGCACGGGGGTCAACGTCATCAATTGGCCGATCTCGCGCCTCCTGCTGTCCATCGGGGCCAACGAGTATGCCCGATGGATCACGGGGCTGCCGCTGGCGGACTCGACCGGAGGCTTTAAATGCTTCCGCCGTGAGGTGCTCGAAGCCATCGATCTGGAGAAGGTCCGCTCGAACGGCTACGCCTTTCAGATCGAGATGAGCTTTCGAGCCTGGAAGAAGGGTTTCAGGCTGGTGGAAATTCCGATCGTCTTTACCGATCGGATCGAAGGACAGAGCAAGATGAACAAGCGGATCGTGCGGGAAGCGATCTGGATGGTCTGGTGGCTGCGGCTGCAGGCCCTAATGAGGCGCCTGTGAGGGGTACCGTCTTTTACAAGATGAGTGGGTCCGGTAACGACTTCGTAATCCTGGACGGTCGGGCCACCCAGGTGGACTCGTGGTCTCCCGAAGGTATTCGCGCTGTTTGCGATCGACGCCGCGGGGCAGGGGCCGACGGCCTGGTAATCCTCACGCCTTCAACCGAGGAGGCCGTCCGGATGACCTACTGGAATGCCGACGGGTCTCGCGCCGCCATGTGCGGCAACGCGGCCCTGTGTAGCGGCCGGCTCGCGGCTTACCTGGAGATGGTACCGGCCGGTGAATTCTGCCTCCTGACCGAAGCCGGTCCTGTGCGGGTTCGAGCCGCGCCGTCAACCGAGGCGGCAGAGATCAAACTGCCCGATCTGGAGCTCCTGCCGAGCCCTCCAATGGTATCGCCGGGTCGGGGGGAGCGCTGGATGGCTTTCGTGACGGTGGGGAACCCCCATGTAATTGTTCGGGTGGAAGACATCGAGGATGTGGACGTGCTCGGTCGAGGGAAGGCATTACGGTTCGAGCCGGTCTTTGGCCCGGCCGGAGCCAATGTCAACTTCGTGGCTCCAGCAGCGGGCGCAAACGGGCTCTGGTTGATTCGGACCTACGAGCGGGGTGTCGAGGGAGAAACCCTGGCCTGCGGGACCGGTACCGTTGCTGCCGCCCTGGCCCTAGCCCAACAAGGCGAGGCGCCCCTGCCGACCGTCTTTCGGAGCAGGGGAGGACCGGAGCTCACGGTTCGAGCCAAGCTAGCCGGAAGCCAAGCGTCCGACGTGTGGCTCATTGGTCAAGGTCGCTTGGTGTACCGGGGGGTGTGGGATGGGATCTAACTAGACTGTTTTTGCTTTGCGACCAGTTCTGTAAATCAATCCTTCACAATTGCTTACGCGCTTCATCCTCGGCAGGGAGCCAGTTCTCCACACATTTCCCCAAGCGTACTTAACATAACATATCTTATACGTCGTTTGAGGAAGGGGCATAAAAAAGAGAGGGGCCACAGCCCCTCCTGACTTCGGAACATTCCCCCCATACATCCCTTACATCTTGCCGGACGTAAGCTCCGCCAGGCGGACCTGTGCCTCAGTGAAGCTCGGTGAGTCGCTGTACTTCTCTAGGATGGTCCGATATGCCTTGGTTGCGTCCGCGGTTCGGCCGGCCTCGCGCAAGGCCCGCCCCGCATCCACCAAATAGTTTGCTTTCAGGTACGGAACCTCCGCTGAGCTCGAGGCCTGATTGTAGGCATCGGCCGCTTCGGCCCACCGCTTCGAGTTCTCCAGTGCCGCACCGAGTAGTCCGTACGCTGGAGGCAGATACTTGGCCGACGGCTTGCTCGCGATGAACTCCCGAAGGCCTACGGCAGCCAGTTCGCTTTGGCCATTGACCATGCGCACCTGATTGAGCGTAATGACTGCTTCGACGGCTGCATCCGTGCCCTTGTAGGTCGTGATCAGACGCTGCAGCTCGCTGGATGCTAAAGGCAGGTTCCCCGCCTCGGCCGCTGCCCGCGCCTGGTTGAGGCTCCGGGCGGCAAACTGCTCCTTCCGTTTGGCGCTCGCGATTATGAACCAGGCCACGATAGCTCCCACCGCCAGGACGCCCAAGGCGATCAGGAGGGCTCGCTGGTATCTCTGATACCAAGGGGGCCCGGCTTCTGGGCCGGCAGTTACTTCAGGGGTCTTCGGTTCGACTGTGGTTGCCATGTTCCCCATGGTGAATGTTGCCTCGGCGGTCAGCGCCGCCGCTCATGCCCCCGGCGTGACTCGAACACGCGGCCAACAGTTTAGGAAACTGCTGCTCTATCCATCTGAGCTACGGGGGCCGGAACTTCTTTCACTTCTGAATGTTGCGAAGCTGCCCCGAAGTGCTTTCTCACCTTTGTCACTGCCCGAGGCCTGCCGCTGCCGGCGCCGATGCTGTTCTGGGTGGAAGCGTCCGTCTGAGCAGCGAAAAATGGCCGCCTGTACAACCCTGAGCAACCCCAGGCCTGCTCAGCAGGTGGTTATGACATGGCAGGCAGCACCTTGCAGCCGGTCCCTCCCTCGCAACGCCCCGATCTCGAGGAGGAAGCTCCAGCCCACCAGCTCGGCACCCAATCCCCGCGCAAGTTGTCCAGCGGCGCGGGCGGTGCCGCCGGTGGCGAGAACGTCATCCACGATCAAGACTCGATTGCCGTGGCCGACTGCATCCCGATGGGCCTCCAAGGCATCGCTGCCGTATTCCAATTCATAGGCTTCAGCTGCCCGGTCCCATGGCAGCTTGCCGGGTTTCCGCGCCGGGACGAACCCGGCCCCCAACGCTGTAGCCACGGCGCCACCCAGGATGAAGCCCCGAGCCTCTATGCCCAATACATGAGTTATTCCGAAGTCGCGGAATGGGCGGCTCATCTCCAGCACCACCTC
>JBJMPB010000523.1:0-3846 GCA_045803455.1 Gemmatimonadales bacterium
GGCGTGAGCCGGGCGAGCGCGGGGTGGACCGGGCCGCAGTGATAGCACTCGGAGTAGTTCTGGAACAGCAGCTTCCAGTTGGCTCGGACGTCGTACTCGATGGTCCGGGCCTGGGCGAGAGTGGGGAGAGTGAACCGGCTGAAGCGTCCCAGTAGCGGCTGATACGCTTCGCTGAACGCCTCAGGATCTTCCGCCAGATTGACGAACAGGAAGCCTTCCCAGGATTCGATCCACACGGAGTGGAGCGGATAGTCGGACTTGCTGAAGCCCTCGATGTCCCCCGACGAAGGCGCACCGATGAGACGCCCGTCGAGCCCATAGGTCCAGGCGTGGTAGGGACACTGTATCGTTTCGGAGAACCGCCCGGTGTGCTCCTCGCACAACCTGGTCCCCCGATGGCGACAGACGTTGTAGTACGCTCGGAGAATGCCGGCTCTGTCGCGCAGCACAATGATGCTTTCCGGCCCGATCTGCTGCAGGAAATACTGACCCGGTTCCCGGACCTGGTCCTCTCGGCCGACGCAAAGCCAGCGCCGCATGAAGATCTGCTCGAACTCCGCTGCAAGCACCTCAGGAGCAACGTAGTAGCGGCGGGGAAGGGTTCTGGCGCCACCAATAGCGATCTGGGTCGTTTTGAGAAATTGGGTCACCATACCCTCGATGTGTGTAGGCTGAAGTATGGCCGCGGGCGCAAACCGGCGGAAGGCGTGTTGATGAGGATTACCGGTGGGTGGTGACGTAGGTTGTGGCCCACGATACCGCCGACCCGTACTGTAGAGCACTTTGGCCGACTTGGCTATCCACGCGTGATGGAGGCAACATAATGGCGATCAACTCGATACTACCGATGCGCTGGCTCGCCGCGCTCGCAGTAGCTCTGCCGGCTACCGGCTGTCTCGCGGCTGCGGCCGCCGGAGCTGGTGCCGGGATCTATCTGACTTCCCGAGGAGCGGAGTCGCTCATTGATGGGCCTATCGATCAGATCGCTACCCGGGCCCGGACTGTCATGAACGAGGAAGGCATTGTTCCGGATGCTTCGAGCACCGAGAATGGCGGGCAGAACCGCGAGTTCAAAGGTAAGAAGGGCGATCTGGACGTGACCATCCAGATGGAGCAGAAGAGCGACAAGACCACCAGGGTCGAGGTCACCGCCCGCAAGAACCTGGCAGAGTGGGACAAGGACTACGCCCAGCAGGTGCTGCAGCGTATCGTGCAAAAAGGTTGATGCGACTTCGGTCGCACAGCTGAGAGGCTAGGCCGGGCTCACCTGTCCCCGGCACTCACCCAGGCCGATTCGGACCGCACCGGCCCGTTCGCAGAAGGCCCGCAAGATCACCTCGTCTCCGTCCTCGAGGAACTTGCGGGTCTCTCCGTTTGGGAGCGTCAGCGGCTCTGCTCCACGCCAGGTCAGCTCCAACAGACAGCCCCGGGATTCTCGAGTCGGGCCGGAGATGGTTCCGCTGGCGAACAGATCGCCGGGACGAAGATTGCATCCATTGCTCGTGTGATGAGTAAACATCTGCCCCATGGTCCAGTAGAGATCGGCCAGACGGCTCCGACTCAACCTGACAGGCTCCAGTCCAGCCTTCCGCATGCCGGCTGACCCGAGGTAAACCTCAACGACGGCGTCGACACCACCAGCAGTACGATCGCGCTCGGAGTCGAGGTGCGGCAGCGGGCGGGGGTCACCCGCAGACCGCCGAAAGGCGGAGGTTCGATACGGCTGGAGCGCCTCGAAGGTGACCACCCAGGGTGAGATCGTGGTGGCAAAGCTCTTGGCCAGAAACGGCCCCAATGGCTGGTATTCCCAGGTCTGAATGTCCCGGGCGGACCAGTCATTCACTAGGCAGAGGCCGAAAAGATGGTCCTCAGCCTGGTCGAGTCGAACCGGTTCTCCCAGCTGGTTCCCTGGGCCCACGAAGCACCCAATTTCCGACTCGTAATCCAGTGCCCGGCTCGGCGCATAGACCGGAGCGTCTGCCTCAGGATTCTTGATCTGTCCCCGAGGCCGGCGAACCGGGCTTCCGCTGGGGACAATAGATGAGGCACGCCCATGATACCCGATCGGGATCCACTTGTAGTTCGGCAGTAGAGGGTTATCCGGCCGGAACATGCTGCCCACGTTGGTGGCGTGGTGAATCGAGGCGTAGAAGTCGCTGTAGTCGCCGATCTGGGCTGGAACCAGCAGCTCGGCTTCGGCCATCGGGACCAGGATCCGTTCGCCTAGTCGCGGTTGATAGAGGCGAGATCCGGAGGCAAGTAGGCCGCTGATCTGCGCCCGCAGATCCGACCAGTACTGCCGGCCCAGGCCCATCAGCCTGTTCAGCGAGGGCTCCTGGCAGGCCGCGGCCAGGATGCCGTCTGGAGTCCCCAGTGCCCCAGCGGATGCGGTGAGGTCCAGAATCTGATCGCCGATGGCCACGCCGATCTTCGGTGCGTCCGCCGGGTCCCGGCGAAAAACCCCGAACGGCAGGTTCTGAATGGGGAAGTCCGGGTGGCCCTGAGCAGATTCGACCCATGAGGTCAGTCCGGGATCATGGGTCTGATTCACGCCTGAGGTACTCTCGAGTGAAGCAGGTGAAGATCGTAAAGCTCTTGCAGCGGCTCGATAAAGGAACAGGAGCCGAACGACACCATGACCTGCTCACGGGTCTGCTCCAGATCGGTCAGACTCACCCGCTGGCCCTGCCAGGAGATCGCGTCCTCTTCGACTTGAAATGCTTCGAGCGAGCCTTCTTCGAGCACATTTTCTGCGCTGCGTTGGTCCAGCCCCAAACGGACGAAAGCCGCGGCAAGGAACAGGTTCAGGAAGCCAAACATGGTCCCCCGCGGACTCTCGGGGGCATAGGTGAGTGGATACTCGGCCCGGAATGCGTGGTGCAGTCCCGCAGTAGCCTTGAAGGGTACTGCGGCTCGAACACAGCTCACGATGAAGCGCGCCAAATCCGCTGTCTGGGGAAAGGCGTCCGATTCGGTCCCGCCCGTCCGCACCTTGGCCCTGCGGCCCGCCCGGTTGATCAGCCCAATCAAATCTCCCGGGTCGCCAGCGAGGGGGATCTCGATATATGCTTGCAGATGCCGGGGCACTCGATCCAGGGCATTCCGTACGCCGGCGGTGGAATCGGCCTTCAGCTCGACGCTGTCGATCAGCGCAACCGCATCGCTCAGGGATTCGCTGCGCCGGTTGAATTCGGTGACCGCAGAAAGATCCCGCTCCAGGTCTGCAGCAAGGAGCGCAGAGAGCCGCCATGAGGGAGAGTCAGGCTGGCTCAGGAGAGGCTGCGCGGCGACCTCGAATTCCCCCAGCCGCTGAGCCGGAACCACGAACCGGCCCAGCGCCCACGAGCTTCGGTCGCTCAGGTAACGGGCGAAGTTGTCGACCGCCTCACGCATGCCGAGGCCCGCGGGAGGAAACAGTCCCGCGTAGTCGATACTGTGGCGCAACAATGCGTGAATGACACTCATGCTGGATCATTATAGCGAAAGAAAGGCAGCTGGGGCATGACTATCGCAACCGTCAACCCCGCAACCGGGCAGATCATTCGCACCTTCACTCCGCTGTCGGAGCCGGAGCTGGACGCGCGCCTGCAGTGTGCCGCTGATGCCTTCCTCCGCTATCGCCGCACCCCGATCGCCGAACGAACCCGCCTGTTGCAGCGCGCTGCGGAGATTCTCGATTCGGACAAGGAGAAGTTCGCCCGGATCATGGTCGTCGAGATGGGCAAGACTCTCAAGGCAGCCATCGAGGAAGCGGAAAAATGTGCCTGGGGCTGCCGGTATTACGCGGAACAGGCAGAGCGCTTTCTGACCGACGAGGTCGTGGAGACCAACGCCAGTCAAAGCTTC
>JBJMPB010000532.1:0-5743 GCA_045803455.1 Gemmatimonadales bacterium
AACCAGCGATTCGGCCAGCTTGCTCAGGTCTCCAGGCTGTCCCCTTTCCATCAGGTAGCTCGCGGATCTCGCGTTTAGCAGGATGGCGCCAACCGGCTGGCTGATCTCGTGGACTAGTGAGCTCGTCATCTCGCTCAGGCTGGTGACCCGCAGAACATGCGCCAGGTCGTCCCGCTGCCGTCGGGCTTCGGCCTCTGCCCGCCGCTGCCGCGCGCGCGCGAGGAGCAGCCCGCCGATAAGCGTGCCCTGCGTCAGCAGCAAGGCGACCGCCCCAATGATGTACCACCGGTAGAGCGCCCACACCGAGGAATCCTGGTTTCGAATTACGCTGCCCAAGGGGAGCCGCGCCGCGTTCAGATTCCAGCGTTTGAGCTGGCGGGCATCGAAGAGATCGATCTGGGCCCCCAACTCGCGCATCGGAAGACTCGCCGGGGAAGCGCCCCGGAGAATCTCGAGTCCCAGCGCCGCGACCTGCGCCGCGTGAGTTCTGAAGGTCCAGACATTGCCGCCGACCGCCCCCAATCCGACATACTCTTCCAGATACACGTACACCGGCGCATTGGCCGAGCCAAGAATCGTCTGCAACGCCTCGGCCGGCACGAACCGGCGCCCTGAAGCATCGGTCAACATGCTGAGGTACAGGACGACGCTGTGCGGCGGGAGGCCCGACACCCGGGTGAGCAACGCGTCCATGGTCATGTCGAACAGATACGTGATCTGTACCCGGTGTTCGAAGGGGCCGAGATCGCGGCGAATCAGGGTCTGCAGCAATTGATCGAATGGCGAGGGGCCTCCACCCACTACGAAGACCTGACGGGTGTCCGGTTGCAATCGCAGGGCCGCCTCGAGCGTGGGCGAATACGTCCGCTTCACCAGCACGCCGGTGATGTTGGCCGGCAGCTTCTTGCCCTGGATGATCGAGGCGTCAATGCTGGCGAAGACGATGGGGACGTCGGGAAAGATCTGGCCGCCATGTCGCAGCAGAAAATTCAGCGCCGGCTCCATCACCGCGATGATGAGATCCGGCTTCACACCGGCGTACTTGTTGCGATAAAAGTCGGCGAGCAGCGAATCGTAGCCGGCTCGCTTGGACCGCGAGAGGCCCATGGACTCGCTGTAAATCTCGACCTTTCCCCCGAGCCCGGCTCGGAACTCGTCGCGCAGGCTGCGATCGGTGCGCGAGAGACCGGGGAAATCATCCTTGTTCTCGTCATACAGAATCAGGATACGCTTCGGTGTCTGGTCGACAGACTGGGCCTGCGCCGCCGCAGCTCGAGGTGTGGAGGCTATGCCGACACTCAGCGCCGCGATCGCAGACAGGAAGCCTGCCAGGACTGCCCTCATCCGCGGAAATGCCCGGCCGTGGAGATCACCGAGTAGTGACCCGGAGGCCGAGTGACACCAAGCCCGGTGACCCCGCTTCGTAGAAGCGCCCCAGGCTTTCGTTGGCGACGATATTGCCGGGATAGCCAAGCCCGAAAAGATTCTCGACGCTGCCCAACACCGTCGCCGGGCCGACTCGCCACGCGGCGTTCAGATGGACCAATGTTCGGGCCGGTGCGGCGCGAAAGGCGACCTGCTGCAACGCACCCGCCGGCGACTGGAAGTACCAGAGGCCCGCAGCGGCGTTGCCGGTCTCGACGTATGTGAGGCTCTGCCACTCGAGCTGTACGCCGAGGTCGAGCGCCGCCACTGGGCTTAGCCGCACCTCCCCGGTGACTCGGTCCCTCGGCACTCCCGGCATGAGCTTGCCGCTGAAGTCCACCTGGCGAACTGCCCCGGTGGAATCCAGCACCGCCGAGGTGTAGTCCTGGAGCCGGAGATCCAGGAAGGTGTAGCTCGCCGCCAGCTCGATATGCTCGGTGGCCCGTGCGGTGACTCCCAGCTCGACGCCGATGTTGCGCGAGTGGTTGGCGTTCTCCGGGCGGCTCACGTTGTTGACGATGTGGGGGACAAATTCTCCATTGACGTCGGCGTAGAAGACCGACCCGTCCAGCAGCACGCGACCGGCAATGACTCGCCGGGCACCCACCTCGTAGTTCCACAGCGATTTCGGATGCAGCGAAAGACTGAGGGAATCCCCAGGACTGGCGGACAGCTCGTTGATCGCGGGGGTTTCGAAGCCTCGGCCCACCGACGCGTGGAGCGCGGTTGCCTCGTTCGTACTCCAGCCCACCGACAGTCTGGGCGACAGCTGGTCGAATGCGGTCTCCTGCCGGGGTATGCCCACCTTACTCTCGTATTGGTAGGTGACGCGGTCGTAGCGCAGGCCGAGGGTCGCCTCCACCGCGCGACTCGCGCGCCACTGGAGTTGGGAGTACGCACCGAGGTTCGGCACCGAATAGTGGCCGTCGTCGTTCACCGCGCCCGGGGCGCCGCCGAGGTTCTGCCAGCGCCGATCGGTGCCGTAGAGGATGTCGTAATCGAGTCCGATCGTCGCATCGAGGGCCTGACCGGCAATGGGGCCACTCCGAACGCGGGCGCCACCCTGGACCCGCCCCAGGTCCAGCTCGACGATCTCACCGGCGTTGGGGGAGTGGAGATTGCGCCAGCTGTAGAAGAAGTAGCCGCTCGCCGTCCCGCTCCCGACCGCCTGCTCCAGGCGCGCGCCGGCGCGGTAGCGATTGTCGGTGCGGCCAACCCCGAAGGCCACGGCGGACGGCGCTGCCGCGGTGGGATCGGTGTCGAACTGGGCCTGAGTCAGGGAGCCCGGCAGCCGGGAGTCGAGCTGGGAGCCGTTGGCCTGCACGAAGAGCCGGGTGCCGGGCGCCGCAGAGTAGTCGAACGCCATTTGGCCCCGGGCAATATCGGCCTCGCTGTGCGCCCGATATCCCTCCGCCCAGGTGTAGGAGCCCGACGCAAACCCGCTTCCCTTCCCGTCGGCGAATTCGCCGCCCGCCTGTGCGTCGTACTTCCGGAACCCGAAGCCACCCCCGAGTGCACTCCCGGTCACGCCGGGGCTGTCGTGTCCGGTGCGGGACACCACGTTCACCACGCCGCCGGTCGAGCCGGCGTTGAGGACAGAGACGGGTCCGCGAACCACCTCCACCTGTTTCGTCGCGGCGAGGTCGATGAGATCGGGCCGGCCGACGCCATCCGGCTCGCTGAGGGGAATGCCATCAATCAGCATGGTGACGCCGCGAACGGCCTGTCGCGCGCGTGCCGCCGAGCCGCGGATGCCGAGGTTCACGTCCTCGGTGCCGTAGCGCGAGGGCGCCTGCACGCCAGGCATCATCCGGAGGGTCTCGTTGAGCCCGACGGTCCGGCCGCGACGGATGGCCGACATATCGGCCACCGACACCGCTCCTGCCACCTCCCCGAGGCTTTGCGGGTCCCCCGTCTGTGACGTGACGATCAGGTCATGGATCGTAAGAACCGGCTCGAGCCGTATGTCGACCTCGGTGACCGCGAGCGACTCCACTTGGACCACCACAACCGCAGGAGCGAAGCCCACCCGGCGCACTCCCAGCTCGACCCGGCCCGGTGAGACGTCCCGGAACTGGAAGAATCCCCGCGCATCGGTGCGAGTGCTGAGGCCGGTGGGTCGCAGCTCGATCTGTGCCTCAGCCAGTCCGACCGGCCCCTCACCCCGGAGAACATGACCGCGTAAGCTGCCGGCCTGCGCGCTGGCATGCGGGGCAGCTCCCGCCAGGAGGATTGCCAACGCCAAGGCCATGCGTATCGGGCAGGTCTCGTGGTGCATCTCACCGCCTTCCTCATGCCCCCGTCCCGGGAGCGGGGAGAAGCGAGTTCGCGAGGGGATGAGGTAAACAGGGGCCGCGTCCAAAATGCCGCAAGTACAGACAGGGGAGGGCGGCTGACATGTATAAGGTCGTGTGCAGGTACGGATACGCAACGGTGCGGCTGCCAAGGTAGGCGTCCGCACCGCTTGCGTCATTTCACTCTAAAGGCTCATACCCGGCGGCGCGGCAGCCACCACCGGACCCGTTCCCAAGCTACGCCGTCACCCGCAGTCGGAGGCCGATGCCCCAGGGATCCCGGGTCACGAGATCCTTCCCGGTTCGCTCCGCGGTAAATCCTGCGCCCCTGAGGTTCTCCGCTGCCGCGGAGACATCCGCCGAGTCCGGGAGCTCGATGGTCCACTCGAGGAGCTGGGCATCATCCGGAGCGGGAGGAGTAGCTCCAGCTCCCGCCCAGGTGTTGGTACCGAGGTGATGGTGGTAACCGCCGCCGGCGAGGAACAGCGCACCGGGGTAGTGCCAGACCATCCGGTCGAAGCCGAGTGCCTCGGAGTAGAAGGCAGCCGCCTGCCCCAAGTCGCCCACGTGCAGGTGCAGGTGTCCGATCGTGGTGCCGGCCGGCATGCCGCTCCACCGTTCCTCTCCCGCCGCCTCGATCAGATCGGCAAAGTCCACCGGGTCCGTCGCCATCATCAGCTCCCGCCCAATCCGGCGCCAGGTGCTGCGGGGACGGTCGGCGTAGACTTCGATGCCCAGGTTATCGGGATCCTGGAGATACAGGGATTCGCTGGCCAGATGGTCGCCGGCGCCGGCTCGGGCGTTGATCTCACCCAGATGACGAACGAATCGGCCCAGTGACGCCCGGTCGGGCAGCAGAATGGCAAAGTGATAGAGACCGAGCGCCCCGCGCTTCGGTATGGTCCGCGCGCCGCTTCGGGCTCGGAGATGGACCAGCGGGATGTCGCCCGCCTGCGGACCGAGTGTGGCCTCGGTAGTATCCCGCTCCAGCGGTCTGAAGCCGAGCACATCCTGATAGAAGGCGAGCGACCGGTCGAGATCGCTGACCTGCAGCCTGACTGGTCCGAGGCGAACCTCTTCCGGCAGACGGAATCCGCTAGGCGGCTCTCCGTACGTTCCCGGTAGTGCCGGCTCGGCGGCGTCAGCCTGGCCGAAGATGTCTCGTATCGTCGCTCCCATCGGTTCCTCCGCTGGCCCGGGTCTGTCGCAATGTCGACCCCGGTTGGGGCGGTGGCAAGGCTACAAACCAAAGGGCCCCTGCTCTCGGTGGTCGAGAACAGGGGCCGCGAAGGGTTTTTAACTTTGGCTAGTGCCGTGCTACTTGGGGGTAGCGTGGAGCCCGATCACCACATCGGCAAAGTCCGGCTCGCCCGGCTGTCCAGCCTGAGACCCATCCTCGAAGTGCATAATCCAATCCGGATAGGTTCCCTCGAAGGTGGCAGAGGGAGGATTCGGCCAGATAGCGTCGTGCCCGTCAGCGAAGCCCTGGAAGAAGCGGATCACAACCTGCGATCCCGCCTCGTACACGATCAGCTCGTCCAGCGGCCCGCCGAAGATTCCAATCGCGCTGCCCACCGGCAAGGTGCAGATGTCGAGGAACATCTGGTCGCCGATCGGTGGCGGCGCCACGACCCGCTGGCCGCCGGGAATGTTCTCGCAGGCCAGGCCGAGGATGGTCACCTTCATGGTGGATTTGACCGGCACGTTGAAGGCGCAGTCCACGATGTTCCGGGTGGGGTTCCTTCCGACAGTCTTGGCGACGCAGCCTTCGGCGCCGGCCGGCGCCGGAGACACCGAGACCGACTGGGTTGCCACCGCGGTGGCGCCCTCGTTGTCCGTCACCGTGAGACTCACATCGAAGCTCCGGGGAGCGGTCACCACGTAGACGTGCTGCGGATTGGGCTGGTCCGACGTTCCGGCGTCGCCAAAGTTCCAGGCATAGGTGGTGATGGTTCCCGGAGCTGCGTCGCTGCTGGTGCTGATAAAGGTGCAGGTGGTTCCGTTACAGGCGGCGGTAAAGCTTG
>JBJMPB010000276.1:0-13371 GCA_045803455.1 Gemmatimonadales bacterium
GCGTCGTTCCGGGCGTAGGTAGAGAGCAGTGACGAGATCCATCCGAACGACGAGACGTAGAGAGGCAGGGTCGCCAGGGCCAGAAGACCCATGCACCACTGCACCACACCCAGGCTGCGGATCGAGTCCACGCTGCGGTCGGCCCGCCGTCTAATCCAGAAGGCTCCAAGCGCCAACCCCAGAATGAAGGCCGACAGCATCAGCTCGAAGGAATGCGTGGCGCTGCCGACTACCAGTGCCAGCATCCTGATCCACGCTATCTCATAAAGGAAGGAGGCTATTGCCGTTCCCAGCGCGGTATAGAGGAGCAGCCGTTCGAGCGAGAGGTTGGCCGGGGACTGAGTCAGGGTAGCGGAAGCGGGCGCCTCACCCTGCGTTCTCGTTTCGCCCGACTCTGAGCCGCGGGCCCGCACGATCACGCCGATCGTTGCGGCTGCAACCAGCAGGTTAAGTATGGCTGCGGTGAGCAGCGTGCCCGGCAGTCCCGCCAGATTCACCAGGTAAAAGCCCGCCACGAGCACTCCAATCGCTGCGCCCAGGCTGTTCGAGAAGTACAGCATGGAGAGGACCCGGCCCGGCCGCCGGCTGCTCAGTCGGAGCACGCCCGCCGTGATCAGCGGAAAGGTCATCCCCAGCAGGATCGATTGCGGCAGGATCAGGCTGCCCGCGATGGCCCACTTGGCCAGAACAAGGGCCTTTGAGCCGGCGAGTGCCGGATAGATCCCGGCGTAGGCCCAGCTGGTGACGGCTTGAAAGATGTCGTGAAAGAAGAGGCCGATGCATCCCGCCGCAAATTCGACCGCCACGTATCCATAGAGCGGCTGGGTCAGCCGCTCCGACCGGCGGCTGATCAGTACCGCGCCGAGCGACATTCCCCCCAGGAAGATCACCAGCACGATGATCTGGGCGTAGGCTCCGTGACCAACGAAGAGGCCGAGATAGCGGGTCCAGATCGATTCGTATATCAGGCCGGCCGCACCCGAGAGCACGAACAGGAAGTACAGAGCCTTGATCATCGTGGGACACCCTGGCAACCGGTGGAAGTGGACTGCGAGTGGGAACGCGGCGGGCAAAAACTATGCAAGAGTTGGCACTCCCTGCTCCTCCGGCCCAAGTGAAGCTGGCGTCGGGACTTCGTAGCGAAATCGGATTTCAGTCAATCCGGGGCAGTCCCGCTAAGCGCGGCGGCCCGGGCGTTCTCCCCAGACCGCGCGATAAACCGTGAATTGGTTCAGCGTGGCAGGGAAAGGATGCGACCAAATGCCCGACGGAAGGCAACTTCCGTCACTGCCTGACGCCCGTGGGTGCTCTTGCAGAATCCGCCTCCGCTTTCCCGGGAAATCGTTGCATTCGAGGGTGCAACCGATAGTTAACTCGCGGAGCGGAATCACGTTGAACACCGGGGGTGGGGGGTGGCATACGTGTTGCCTTACCCGCTGCCGGTTACACCACGTGTTCAGCGATCCCGAATCACCGATGACCGCGCACCACTTCAACCGGAGGAAGTAATGAGCAACCGCAAGGGCTTTACCCTAATCGAGCTGTTGATCGTGGTCGTGATCATCGGCATTTTGGCCGCGATCGCAATTCCGAAGTTTGCCAACACGAAGGAGAAGGCGATTCTTGCCAGCATGAAGTCGGACCTGCGTAACCTGGTTACCGCGCAGGAAGGGTTCTTCAGCGATAACCAGACGTACTCCACCACGCTGGGTGCTGCTCAGGCCAACACTGTTGCTGGTGGTGCCTGCGGTGGTACGGTGGCCTTCCAGCCTTCGAGCGGCAACACTGTGAAGGTGGGTGCTTGTACCGCGGCTGGTTGGAATGCGACTGCGACCAACACCGCGATCAAGGGTGCGATTGCCACCTGCGGTATCTATGTGGGTTCGGCCGCCGCTCCTGACCCGGCCGTTGTCACTGAGGGTGCACCGGCCTGCTACTAAGCAGCGCTGGGTGGGTAGTCAGGGAAAAGGGCGGTGTCCTAGCGGTCGCCGCCCTTTTCTCCACCCTGCCTCATACGGGGCAGGGCAGAGGGAATGAAACCGGCAGCATTCAGAGGGTGGAATTTCTCGCACCAGGGGACAGCGATGAGGGACCACAAACAAGGTTTCACGCTCATCGAGCTGATCATAGTTGTGGTGATCATCGGCCTCCTGGTGGCCATCGCGGTGCCCAAGTTCGCCAACGGTAAGGAGCGCGCGATTGTGGCCTCCATGCGGGGTGACCTGCACAACCTGCTGGCCGCCCAGGAAGGCTACCTCTCGAACGCGCAGACCTACTATAACGGGCCGCTGCCCGATCCCGCACTGCCGTACTCGGTCTCCGCAGGCGTAACGGTCACCCTGAGCGGCGTGACCAACGCGGGCTGGGGGGCAACCGCCACTCACTTCGCGACCACCCGCACCTGCGCCATCTTCGTCGGCTCGGCGCCGGCGCCGGCACCAGCCACGGCTGAAGGCCAGATTGCGTGCACGCCGTAGCGCCGGTGGTCGCCCATCTCCCGGGCGACCTGGCAGCAGCGAGCAGCTCGGAACCGGGCCCGCAAGCTGAGATTCGGCCGAAGCGCAGAGGGGTATCGCTCCGCACCGCGTTAGTGATGGAGTTGGGTTTTATCACCTCGTCGGCAGTGGCCATGGTCGGACTGACCACCGTGCTCATTGCCGGCAACGATTTGGCGGAGTTGCTCGGCCCGCTGCTGGCGCTCTGGCTGGGTAGCACCACGGTGTTCGTGCTGTTTGGCGGCTACGCCGTCCACCGGATGGTCATCCGGCCGCTGCAGCGACTCACCGCCGAAGCCGATGCTCTCACCACCGGCCAGTTTCCGGCCCATGTGCCGCAGGAAACCGCCGAGTTGGAGTTGCTGGCGCGACGCTATCGAATTATGGCGGAGAACTTGCTGGACGCGCAGAGCCAGGTGGTCCGGGTGGAAAAGCTGGCGGGGATCGGCCGACTCGCCGCCGGCGTCGCTCACGAGGTGCGAAACCCACTCGGCGCCCTCGCAACGTATATCGAGGTGCTTCAGCGCCGCGGTGCCGATCCGAAGGTGACCGGTGACATGCGCCAGGCCATCGATCGGATCGAACGGATCGTGCAAGGTCTCGTGGATTATGCCCGGCCCGGGTCCGCCAATGGTGCCGCCGTTCAGCGAGCAGCAAGCACGGATCTGAATGCCGCGGTGCGGAAAGTCATGGACTTCCTGGAGGCCCAGGGACTCTTGCGGGCCCAGCGTTTCGAAATCCGGCTGGACGCGCGCGCGCCCCTGGTACCAGGCGACCAGCATCTGCTGGAACAGGTCATCGTCAACCTGGTGGTCAATGCGTGCCAGGCAAATCCCGGAGGGCGGGTAGTGGTCGGTACCCTGCCCAAGGTCCTGGTGAGCCAGCGGCGCACTGCCAGTCGGAGGGACGACACCGAGGGGCATGAGCCGGATCCCCGGCGCACCTGGTTGCCGGAGCCGCGGCCGCGAGAGCTGTTACCGGGAACTCCCGGAGCGATGCTGTACGTGGCCGATGACGGTCCTGGCGTGCCTGAGGAAGACCGGGAACGGGTGTTCGATCCGTTCTTTACCACCAAGGATCCGGGTCAGGGCACCGGGCTGGGATTGGCGATAGTCGCGCGGACGGTGCACGAATGTGGAGGCACCGTGTGGGTCGATCGCGCGAGAGAAGGCGGGGCCATCTTCAAGGTATTTCTTCCAATCTCGGGTGAGACCGATGCGGCTGCTGATCGTTGACGATGACGCGGGGTTCCGGCAGTCGCTGGCGCTGCTGCTCGGCGAATCCGGCTACGGGGTGGAAGCCGAGGGCGACCCGGAGCGGGCGCTCGCCCGCGCCATTGCGGAGGAATTCGAGCTCATTCTCTGCGACGTGAAGATGCCCGGAATGGACGGCCTCACCTTTCTCCGCCGCTATCGCGCCGAAAGCGGGCAGGCGCTGATCATCATGATGAGCGCCTTCGGCGACGAAGATGCCGCCATTGCGGCCATGCGCGAAGGCGCCTACGACTATCTGCAGAAGCCGTTCAAGCCCGACGAAGTCATTCTCACCGTACGGAAGGCCGAGGAGCGGGAGCGCTTGCGCCGTGAGGTTGACGCACTTCGCTCCAGCCTGGGCATTGGCGCCGTGGGCGATCTGGTCGTGTCACAGAGCCGCGGCATGCGCGATGTGATCGAGCTGGCCGCCCGGGTCGCCCGCCACAATACCACCGTGCTTATCACCGGTGAGAGTGGGACCGGAAAGGAAGTCATCGCCCGCGCCATCCACCGGATGAGCCCGCGGGCCGAACGCAGCTTTACCGGCATCAACTGCGCGGCTATTCCGGAGCAGCTGCTCGAGTCGGAGCTGTTCGGTCATACCAAGGGAGCCTTCACCGGTGCCACTTCGGACCATCCTGGCCTCTTCGAGCTGGCCAACGGCGGCACCTTGCTGCTCGACGAAATCGCCGATCTGCCCCAGGCGCTCCAAGCCAAGCTGCTGCGGGTACTGGAAGAGGGCGAGATCCGCCGGCTCGGCGCTCGCGAGTCCAAGAAGATCGACGTCCGAGTGTTGGCTGCTACGGGCAAGCCCATGGAGCAGGCGGTGGAGCGGGGAGAGTTCCGCTCCGACCTCTACTACCGGCTGAACGTCGTCCGGCTCCACATTCCGCCGCTTCGCGACCGCCCCGAAGACATTCCCGAGCTGCTCACCCATTTCGCCCGGCAGGTCGCCCAGCGGCTGGGTCACCCGGTGAGCGTAACTCCGGCTGCGCTGGTCGCGCTGACGCACCACAACTGGCCCGGCAACGTGCGAGAGCTTCGGAACGCGGTCGAGCGTGCGGCGGTGCTGTCGGCCGGCGGGTTGCTGGACAGCAAGGACTTCGCCCTGACCGAAGGCGGAACCTCGATGGCGCCCAACGGGGCACCTACCGGGCCGCTGGACCTCAAGTCCCAGGTCGAAGCAGTCGAACGGGCCGCCATTCAGCGGGCACTCGAGGCGGCCAAGGGAAATCGCCGGCAGGCAGCAAATCTTCTGGGGATCAGCCTGCGCACGCTCTTCTACAAGCTTCGGCGGTTGCCGGCGGCGTAGCGGAAGGGCGGAACGACGGAACGTGCTGACAGTGCGATCTCGTCGTAGCACGTTCTCACTTTCCGACCTACCGTCCTTCCCCCCGTCCGCCCGTCCGCCCGTCCGCCCGTCCGCCCGTCCCGCCCGTCTTCAGCCCGCTCCGCACGAAACCGGTACCCACACCAGCTGGGATCTGCTGCACCTTGTGGCGTCAAACCAGTGGAGGTGAGCAGTGAAAGCACCCGCCGGCTTCACTCTGATCGAGGTTATGGTCGCCCTGGTAGTTCTGGGCGTCGGGATTCTCGCCCTTAGCGGCTCCTCCGCCATGGTCAATCGCATGATCGGCCGAGGAAGGGTAGAAACGCATGCCGCGCTGCTCGCTGCCCGCAGGGTGGAGAAGCTCAGACTGGCTGCGGCTTCCACGTCGCCTCGGTGTAGCTCGCCCAGCTTTACCAGCGGAGGGCCACTGTGGGAAGATGGCCTCCGGCAGTCCTGGACCGTCGATCCGTCAGGCCCGGTGCGAAAAGTTCGGGTCAGCGTCTCCTACCTCACCATACGCGGCAGTCGCTCGGCGGTGCTGGAAACCGGCATCCCGTGCTGATTCTGGCCGGCCGGCGTGGGTTCACCCTGGCAGAGACTATCCTGGCCATGGTGTTACTGCTGATGGTCAGCGGGTCGGTGTACCGCATGCTGCTGAACACCGTTCGCTTGGCCCGGAGTCAGGCGGAGCACATCGCGCTTCAGTCCAGCGTGCGTGGAGCGGCAGTCGTGGTGGGAAACGAGCTGCGGGAGCTGAGCACCGCAGCGGGAGGAAGTGGTACCGCAAACGATCTGCTCAGCCTGGGCCCGGCTGCCATCTCCTATCGAGCCATGCGCGGTTTTGGCTACACCTGCCAAATGTCGGAAACGGGGCTCCTGCGCATCAGCCGCAACGCCTTCTTCGCCTATCGGGATCCGCAGCCGGGCCGGGATAGTGCTCTGCTATACCTCTCGGGCACACCAACACCGGCGGACTCTGGATGGGTCGCGGTGGGCATTTCAGCCGTAGCCGGCTCCACCACCTGCGGGGCAGGAGGGTCCGCCATTTCACTTACGCTGCCGATGCCCATCGGTTCGATACCTGCTGGCACGCCGGTTCGCATCTACGAGCCAATGGAGCTCGCGGCGTACCAATCTGACGGGCAGTGGTGGCTGGGCATGCGGTCACTCAGCTCAGGCGAGGCCATCCAGCCAATCTTTGGACCCTTGGCAGCAACTGAGGGGTTTCGCCTCGGGTACAGCGATGCCACCCAGATGGCCACGGATATTCCCGGGTTGGTAAAGGGTATCACCGCAACCATTCGCGGGAGCGGCACCAACCACAACTCTCCGGCCGGTCCGCTTACGGAAACGCTGACGACACAGATCACGCTGAAGAATGCGCAATACTGACCGTGCGGCTCGAGACGAGCGAGGAATCGCGCTTGCGCTTGCTTTGTTTGCGCTGGTGATCATCGGAGGCATGGTCGCGGGGAATTTCCTGGTAGGACTGCTCGAGCAGCAGAGCGGCCGGAGCATTCTCCTCACAGCCGAAGCCTCAGAGGCCGCGCAGGGCGAGCTGTGGCAGGTTGTGTCGGAGATCTCTGGAGCGAGTCTCCTCGTGCTCCCAATCGGAGGTGCGGCGCTGGATCTCGGACCAGGCACGCCGCCTCCGGGGTTCCGATTGCAGCGGAAGGTGGGACGATTGGCCGATAATCTCTTTTTGATCCAGAGCCGGGCTACCCGGCTCGATGGGGCTGGCGCTCCATTGGCCACGGGCGCGGCGGGATTGCTGTCGCGGCTGGTGCCCGATTCCGCCTCCGGATCGCAGGTTCTGCTGCCGATCGGGCAACGGGCGTGGCTCCAACTGTACTAGCTGCCAGAACTTGCAGTGCTGCTCAACACTTTGTCGCCACTGCTGCATCCCGAGAGACAGCTTGCGAAAGAGAAGATGCTCTGCACTAGGGCTACTGCAGCGGAGTGATTTTACCCCGGTTAAATGATCGTCGCGTAAGCGATTACCAAACTGCAATTTGTGTGGCACATCGGTTGCCCTCTGACCGCCAAGAATTCCTGACGCCTCCTTAACCCGCGGACACGTATGGGACTCTTCGGACGCAAGGCGACGACGGTCGGCCTCGACATCGGGAGCGGCCTTATCAAGCTCGTCGCGGTTTCGCACGCGTCCGGTGGTCCCGTCCTGACCAAGGTCGCGTTCACCTCGATCGGCAACGACGCCATCGTCGAAGGCGAAATCATGGACCCCGGGATCGTGGCTGAAGCGATCAAGGAGTGCATGGGCACGGCCGGGGTGAAGACAAAGCAGGTGGTCGTCGCGGTCGGTGGCCGTGATGTGATCGTGAAGAAGATCACGATGGACCGGATGCAGGAAGCCGACGCGCGGGAGGTGATCCGCTGGGAAGCCGAGCAGCACGTGCCGTTCGACATGGACAACGTCGAGCTTGACTTCCAAATCCTGGATCCCTACGGCGAGGGCCTTCAGATGACCGTACTTCTGGTCGCGGCCAAGCGGGAGCTGGTGGAGCACAAGCTCGCCCTGCTGGCCGATGTGGGTCTCCAGCCCAGCATCATTGACGTGGACGCGTTCGCCTTGCACAACGCCTTCGAGATCAACTACCCCGAAGCCATGAACGGGGTGGTAAGCCTGGTGAACATCGGGCACGAGAACACCAACATCTACATCCTGGACGACGGTGTCCCGGTGCTGACCCGCGACATTCCGGTCGGTACCCGCCGGTTCCGTGAGGACCTCCAGCGGGAACGGGGTCAGTCGGCGGAAGAGGCGGAGAAGCTGCTCCAGGGCGGCGGGTCGGGCGAGATCCCCGACGGATTTCTCCAGACTCGTACCGAGGAGCTGGCAGTGGGCATCGAGCGGGCCGGCGCATTCCTGCAGACGGCCAGCCGGTCGGCCGGCGGAATCGGCCGAATCTTCGTCACCGGTGGCGGGGCCCGCATCCCTCGGCTCAGCCGTGCCCTGGGCGACCGGCTCAAGATTCCGGTGCAGCTCGCCAACCCGATCGAGAAGTTGCAGGTGGCAGAAGGCGTCTTCGACTCCATGCAGGTGGACGAAGTAGCCCCGCTGCTGATGCTGCCGATCGGACTCGCTCTGCGTACCGCAGCCTGACCCCGACCCAGGGATCCGTCGACTCATGATTACTGTCAATCTCAAACCGGGCCAGCGGCGGAAGCGCGCCGGCAATCCCTTGAAGGGACTGCTGGACAATCTGAGCGTCTTCAAGGAGCTGAGCGCCAAGATCAAGGACCCACTTCTGATGGGCGCCGTGGGTGCCTGGGTCCTGGTGATCGCGGTGCTGGGCCTGCTCTACCTCAACAATCTTCGCCAACTCTACGTGCTGGAGCCTCGCCTGGAGCAGGCCCGGTCCGAGAACCGGCGGTTCAAGGCATTCCTCGCCGACAAGCGGCGGCAGGAGAAGATCCGCGACTCGCTGTTGGCCCAGATCACCGTAATCAAGAGCGTCGATGGCGACCGCTACATCTGGCCCCATCTGCTCGATGAGATCACCAAGGCCTTGCCGGCTTATACCTGGCTGACAGACCTGGGCGTGTCCGGCCCGGCCGCCGGTTCGGGTGCCGCGCAGAACAGGCCGGCGGGCGCCAAGGCGGATTCGGCTCCGGCCGGCCCACCGCCGGCGCTGACCTTCCAGATCAACGGCCGAACCATCGACATCCAGGCCTACACCCGGTTCCTGCGGCAGCTGGAAGCATCGCCCTGGATCATGGACGTCACTCCGGTCTCCGCCATGACCGTCGTGGAAAAGGAACGCCCGGTGACGGCATTCACCATACGGGCCTCTTATAACCGAGCCGATTCTGCCTACATCCGCACGGCTCCCTTCAGCCAGTCGGTGAGGTAACCATGGAGCTCTCCGGACAGAAGGGAACACCGCTACTCGCCCTGCTGCTTGCGCTGCTGGTGGGATACATCGGCTACACCGGCGCGGTCATCGAGGCGGTCGGGATCAAGGGCCTAGCCGGGACCCGGGAGCGGATCGTGGCCATGCGGGACACCATCACCAAGTTCGAGGCGGCCACGGACAGCGCCAAGAAGGAGCTGGCTCGGGGTACGGTGGCCGACGTGAGAAAGCGACTCGAGACCTACCGCGCCAGCCTGGTGATGCTGCGCCGGCTGGTGCCGGAGCGGAACGAAGTTCCCAATCTGCTGGACGACATCTCGACTCGCAGCAAGATCCGCGGAGTCACCTTGTCGCAGGTGGTGCCTCAGCCGGTTGAGCCGGGGCCCGCTCCTTTCGACACCTACAAGTACAACATGTCGGTGATCGGCCGCTACGATCAGATCGGTCAGTTCCTGGCGGACGTGGCCAGCCTGCAGCGGATCATCGTTCCCTACGATATCACCGTGGCCGCCGCCAACAGCAGTGCTGCCAAGGTGCTGGGCGACAGCACCGATGCGCTGCTGGAAGCCAAGTTCCAGGTTCGGACCTACGTGAAATCTCCCAGCTCGGAAGGAGAGGCCAGTGGCTCGTAATGCCTTCGCGCTCGCTCTCCTCACCGCCCTGGCGCTGGCGGGCTGCTCCACTATAAAGGGAGCGCTCAACGGAGATAAGGAAGAGAAAGCGGCCCAGGCCAAGCTGGTGGCTCTCCGCGCCCGGACCGACAGCCTGAGAAAGGCGCGCCGGATTGCCGACTCACTTGCCGTGGTACGCCATGCCGCTTGCGTCGACTCGGTGCGCGCCGACCTGTCGAAGCCGGTGGCGGTCAAGAAGACGAAGAGCGCCAAGCGGAAGAAGGCGGCAGCGCCATCGCCCGAGCTGATCGCTACTCAGGCCCAGCAGATCTGCGAACAGATGGAAGGTGCTCCTCAAGGCACGCTGGCCGCCAATCAGGTGCAAGCGGCTGGCTCGAGCGATAGCGCCAAGCAGCGGCCCCAGGCCGACACTTCTTCTGCCGTGCACGCAGCGGCTCGCGCGCCAGCCGCCCCGGAGGCGGCTTCGTCTGAGTCTGAGCCGCCTGCTCCGGCTGCCGCGCCGCAACCTTCCGCCGCAATGCCGGTACTACTGGACTCTGTCACGGCCAATGCTGGTGCCCAGGATTCGGCTCAGAAAGCAAAGGACCTGGAGTTGTCCCGGGAGACCTTCGCCTACTCCGGCGCGGCTCGGGACCCGTTCAACTCGCTCCTCAACATGGCCAAGAACGGCCCGGAACTGGCGGACCTGCAGCTGGTGGGCATCTACCAGAATCTGCGGGCACCCAGCGGGAGCATCGCGGTGTTCCGGGAGAAGGACGGAGGCAAGCGTCACAAGCTCCGTGCCGGTGACCAGGTCGGCCGGTCGCGCCTGGTGCAGATCCGTGAACGGGACGTGGTATTCACCATTGAGGACTTCGGCTTTGAACGTCAGGAAACCCTTTCTCTCCGGAAGCAGGAGGACGTAGCCCCATGACCCGAGTCTATCGCCTGATGGTCGCCACCGCCGCGATCTTCGGAGTGACCTCCGCGGCGCGCGCGGATGGCCCCGCGAGCGGAGAGGTCACGGGCGTCAGTGTCCAGCCCTCACCCGGACGCGCCGACGTCATCGTCAATATTCGCGGAGCGGTCGAGGTCCGCGATTTCATGCTGGAGAACCCCAACCGGCTGGTGCTCGACGTGGTCGGCGCCAAGCTCAAGGGGAATTCCACCGGTACCTATGATGGAGTGAAGCGGGGCGGAGTGATGAACCTCCGTTACTCGCAGTTTGCGCCCGATGTGGTTCGGATCGTGATGGATCTGGATCGGACCATGGACTATCACGTCGAGCGCCTGGCCGACGCCATCCGGGTCTCCTTCGGCACCGACGAGTCGTTCCTGGCCTGGTCGTCCAACGATCCGCAACAGCGGAAGGCGATCACCGCAAAGACCACCACCCGCCTGCAGCCGGAAGTGCAGCTGCCGGCCAGCCGGCTGGTCCGCACCACGACCGCCGACGAGCCGCGGATCACCGTGGTGTGGGACCGCGCCAGCATCGCCGACGTGGTGGCCGGGTTCGCCGCCTTCAGTGGTCGCACCATCATCCTGGGCAAGGACATCAAGGGTGAAGTCTCCGCCGAAATCCGGAACCAGCCCTGGCCCCAGGCATTCCAGGCAGTTCTGGCGGCGCAGGGACTCTCCGCCCAGGAAATGGCGGGTGGCATCATTCGGGTAGATAACCCCTCCGCGCTGGCGTCGCTCGACTCGCTCGAGCCGCTGGAGACCAGTGTGGTCCGGATCAACTACGCCAAGGCCAAGGAGCTGACCAAGAGCGTCGAGGGCAGCCTGACCAAGGGCCGGGGCAAGGTCATAGCCGACGATAACTCCAACTCCCTGATTCTGACCGATACCCGGAGCCGGATCGGGCAGCTCACCGAGTTCGTGCAGGGATTGGACGTGCGCACGCCGCAGGTCTCCATCAAGGCCAAGCTGGTCTTCGTGGACCGGACCGACATCGAGGAGCTGGGCCTGAAGTACGACCTGGGCAACCAGAACCAGTTCTTCAACAAGGTGGTCCAGCGCTGCTGCGATCCGACCACCGGCGAGAATTACAAGCCCGACGTCAACGTGGTTGACCTCGGCGGTAACGCGCTGTCCGGCATCGGCAATTCCACCGGCGTCGTGGCCAACTCCGCGATCGATCTCGTGTTCTCCACTGCGCTGGGTGGGTTCTCCCTCACTTCGTTCCTGAGCGCGGTCGAGCGGGCCGACCTGTCCGACATCCAGGCCGAACCGGTCATCACCACACTGGACAACCGGAAGGCCGACATCTTGGTCGGAGAAGAGACCCCGGTGCGCGTGGTCGACGCCAGCTCCAGCGGTGATGCCAAGGCCAGCGTGATCTTCAAGGAGACCGGTATCCGTCTCACGGTCACGCCGCATGTCACCAGCAACCGCCAGATCGCCATGGAGCTGCACACCGAGCGGTCGTCGATCCAGCCGCTCGCGGCCGCCGACCTTGGCTTCGTGTTCCAGACCCAGCGGGCCGAGAACCAGCTCCTGGTGAACGACGGCGAGACCGCAGTGATCGGAGGCTTGACCGTCACCGCGGTGACCAACACTCGAAGCGGTATCCCGTTGCTGTCGGGTTTGCCGATCATCGGCAAGCTCTTCAGCTTCAGCAGGAACGAGGAGAACCGGCGCGACCTGATCATCCTGGTGACGCCGCGGATCATCGACGACGCGGCCGCGCCTGAATGAAGCATCTCAGGCACCCGTAACCACGAGGAGCCCGGCACAAGCCGGGCTCGTTCGTTATCATAGGGAGATCTCGGACCTCAACTCGGAAGCTGGTGCAATGCTTCGATTCACCACCGCAGGGGAATCGCATGGCAAGGCGCTCGTCACTATCGTCGAGGGTCTGCCCGCGGGCCTCCCCGTGGCAGCGGAGTGGGTCGACCGGGAACTTGCCCGCAGGATGCAGGGTTACGGCCGGGGCGCCCGGATGAAAATCGAGCGCGACCAGATCGAGTGGCTAGCCGGACTCAGAGCCGGGGAAACACTGGGCTCGCCGGTCGCCATGCTGATTCCCAACCGCGACTGGACTAATTGGGAAGACGTGATGGCGCACGAGCCCGCCGACCAGATCGGGGAGCTGCGCCGCCGCCGGGTAACCCGGCCCCGGCCGGGCCACGCCGATCTGGCCGGAGTGCTCAAGTATGATCGGCTGGACGCGCGGGATATCCTGGAGCGGGCCAGCGCCCGGGAGACCACAGCCCGAGTGGCGGCAGGTGCCCTGGCCAAACGGCTGCTGGACGAGTTCGGGATCGAAATCGGGAGCCACGTTGTGTCCCTGGGTGGAATTGAGGTTCCCCGGGCGGAGTTGCCGGTACCCCTCAACCCGGCGTCAGACCGGTCGGAGATACGGGTGCTCGATCCCGGGGTCGAAGCCCAGATCATCAGCCGGATCGACGCCGCCAAGAAGGCCGGCGACACCCTTGGTGGTGAGGTGGAAGTCATCGCCCGCGGGGTGGTGGTCGGGCTGGGGAGCCACGTCGCCTGGGACCGGAAGCTCGACGGGCGGCTCGCCGGGATCATGATGTCCATCCCGGCGGTCAAGGGCGTTGAGATCGGGATGGGCTTCGAGGCGGCGCGCAGGCCGGGCTCCGAGGTGCATGATCCTATTCAAGGGAGCGGGGAAGCGGGGAAGCGGGAACGGGGGACCGACCCACGCGGCGGGTTCAGGAGACCGACCAACAACGCCGGAGGCCTGGAGGGCGGGATCACAAATGGGGACCCGGTTGTTGTTAAGGTGGCGATGAAGCCGATCTCCACCCTGATGTCCCCCCTCGCCACAGTCGATCTCGCATC
>JBJMPB010000630.1:0-3131 GCA_045803455.1 Gemmatimonadales bacterium
TATCAAACACGCTGTTGTCCAGACGGCCGGCAATGACCAGCGCCATCGCGGCCAGTGGCGTACCGAGCCGGCCAGCCTTGACCAACGCCTGCTGAGTCACGTCGAACACCAAACTCGGTCGGCCGGGAGACGGGCTAGGAATCGGAGAAACCATGCCAACCCGACCCGCGATCTGCCCGTCGCCAGACTGCATGTTGATCTTGTTCCGGGCCTTCTGCTGATCTCGACAACGCTGCGAGCACGTCTTGGCATCACTCCGCTTCGCCCGGAACGTCTGGCCGCAGAAGGCGCAATTACCGACCATGATCATCCATTCTGTACCGGATCACCCGGGAAATGCATTCCACGGAGAGGTATCTCTCAGAACTCCTATCAACCTTAGATAGCGGTTTCGCGATCGACTGCCGCGCTCCGGCCATGTAGAGCCGGGGCGGACGATGGTTGAGGAGCCGTGGATCACGATCAGCTGGCCGCATAGTCACCACGGGGCTATGGCGCAAATATGTAGCGCACTTGCTTTGCAAGCACCCGAGGCTCATCACTGACTCTCTTCAGTGGTCTCTCCCAGTCACTTCTACGCGTAGCTGACGTGCCCGAGACGGGTGCTCATCACCTGTCATCACCTCTAGTCCCCAGCACTTTGCTCACACGCCTGCTCACACACAGAGCCGCACGCTCAACATCAAAACGCCCGATCTTGCCCCGGAGGGCATGGCGTTGCCGAAGGCGTTAGGCGATCTCACCACGGGCGAATTACTCGCTGCACTCGAGATCAACCCGGGTCCGCTGCTCGACTGGCTTGTAGCGGCGTTGGGCGTCAGCGGCTGGTGGAAGGGTGTCGAGTTTGCGCAGCCCGTCAACGCTCCGGCCGCCAATGTGGACACACCTGTCCAGCGGGCCCTTCCGCACATGATCGCAGGCGCGGGTACGCCTCCCTCATTGTTGGCAACCCCCAAACGTGGAAGGCCTGATAGGAAGGCTGATGCTCAGCAAGGACGGCACGGCTGGCGCTGCCCAGCAAGCTGATCGGGACGTTGAGCAGACCTGGCCTGCTCGGCACGATGAGCCAGCCGAGCCTACAGCTCAGAGTTTTCGACGAAACGGGCGCCCAGCTGCAAAGCGGCAACGGCTTCTTCCAGTCGAGTCCCTTCGTGCCGGAAATCGTCTTCCTTCCAGTCGCCGTTGCCTCCGCAGCACTGCGCCTTACCCGCGCTGGTCGCCTCATCGCTGGCGGCGAACTGCGGGGCTGGCCTTCGAGCCTGACTGAGCGCCGCTCGGCCTCCCGCGCTGTGAGCTATTTTCAGCGCCAGCAACTACCCCTGGTGCGAGGAACCCCGCACCGATCTAACCGACCGACCCAAGGGCGATTTTAGGCACCACCGAGGAGCCGAAGCTCGATGACGGTCGGCTCGGCGCCGTGGACTGCGCCTTTACGCGTTTCCCTGTGGCTGTGGAGCTTTCGATGGCGGTAATGACTTCGTGGCGTGCGACGGCGTCGGCGAAGTCGGGCACGGTGTGGGTCCGGTTGTCGATGTCTGCTGCGAACGCTGCGTAGGCGCGGCCGACGTTGTAGGCGGGCGTGCCTTCCAGGGTGGTGAGCGCCGGCCATTTGTGGGTCAGTGCTGCCGGGGCAGCAAGTTGGGTGGGCTGGTTCGGCCCGCGCGCTCCGGTGACGGTCAAGGGAAAGATTTGGGGCTGTGCGGCGTGGGCGGTTATCCGGAGTGTTCCGTTGGTTCCGTTGATTTCCCAGAGGAAGCCGGTGCCGCCGGCGACGGCTTCACGGAGGTGGATGCTGGCGGTCGCTCCGGAGGTGAGGGTGCCGATGATCGCGATTTGGTCGGCCGCCGTTTTCACGATCTGCTCGCCGGTCTCTTCGATGGTGATCAGCGGGCGGCGAAGATCCGAGAGGGCCGACAGGTCGGCGAATTCGCCCAATACATAGCTGAGGGTGTCCAGGCTGTGCCCGACGGCGACGGTGAGCAGGTTGGCTCCGTTTGTCTTGTCGAGCATGTAGGCGTTTGGCTGGCCAACGACGTCGCCCGGGACCGAGAGTCCCACCATGGTTGTGGAGAGGACCTCGCCAACATATCCGTCGTCGAGCAGCTGTTGGACGAACTCGACCGCCGGGGCCTGGCGGGCCTGCAACCCGACGACCGTACGCGCGCCCTGCTCGGCGGCGAGGGCGGCCATCGCTCTTGCGTCGTCGAGGTCGCGGCCAAGTGGCCACTCGCAGTAGACGGCTTTGCCGGCGGCCAGTGCGGCGGCGACGAGCTGGCGATGGTGTGGGACCTTGACGGTGATAGCGACCACGTCGATGTCTGGTCGAGTCACCAGCTCCTCGTGGTCTGAGAACACCGCACCCACCCCGAACACTTCGCCTGCTTTACGCGCGGATTCCGGGTCGTGTGCGCTGAGCGCCCGGATCTGGTAGTTCGGCAGCGCGCGCAGTGCCGGGATGTGTGCGGTGGCCGCCCAACCTCGGACAGGGCTGACCCCGATAATCCCGACACCCAGCCTCGATTCAGGCATTTGCTAGAACCCCAGCGGCTCATCGCAGAAGACGACGGTGATGCGGTCCGGTGTCCACTCCCGGTTGATGATGAGAACCTTGTTGACGCCGCTGTGGATGCCGTAGGCAGCCCGAGCACGCGCGTCCTCGAGCGGGAAGGCGTATTCGTTAATGCGCCGCAGCGCGTCCTGGAGGTCGGGCACGATCTTTTGCGTCCCAACCAGGAGGATGACCTTCCCGGCCCCTGATGCGTAAGGGCCGAGTTGACTGCCACTGGCGGACGCGGCGACCAGCGACCCGGTCTCAGTGACGGCGTGGACACTACCGAGCATGATCTCAGGCGAGGCGCTGAGGTGGCGGATCTCGTCGGCCCGGGTCGCGCGGTCCATGCTGAAGACCCGTGGTCGGAGGGGCTGGTATCGACCGGACCTCTCGATCTCATCGGTGATACCCACGGCCTCGAGGGACTGCGACGCACCCTGATGCACCTGCGACCCCGCCGGGATGAGATCCAGGACGATGCGTTTCGCTGCCGCGCTGTCGGGGGCACGGAGCACTGTGATCCCGTTCGCTTCCAGCGCGGCGGCGGTTCGGGTCACCCGGGCGTCCTGCGCGGGGGCCG
>JBJMPB010000633.1:0-3306 GCA_045803455.1 Gemmatimonadales bacterium
ATGACGAGTCGAGAGTCGAGAGTCGAGAGTCGAGAGCGCCCACCATTGTCCTGGATGACCGTCTCAGTGACAAGCTTCCAGACCTTCTCCAGGAACCGGCGCGGGCCGCTGATGCCCTCGTCCCGGAAGTCGCCACCCTCCTGGAACGGACCCAGGAACATGAGGTACATCCGGAAGGTGTCCGCCCCCCACTGGGCGATGTACTCGTCGGGTATGACGACGTTCCCCCGCGATTTCGACATCTTGGCGCCGTCCTTCACGATGAGCCCATGGGCCCGGAACTTCCGGAACGGCTCCTCGAAGTCGAGCTGTCCCAGATCGTGCAGCACCATGGTGATGAATCGCGAGTACAGCAGATGGAGCACGGCGTGCTCGTTGCCGCCGATGTAGCTGTCCACCGGCAGCCACTTCCGCGTGCGCGCCGGATCGAACGGCCGGTCGTCGAACTCGGTGCTGGGGTAGCGCAGGTGGTACCAGGCCGAGTCGAGGAAGGTGTCGCTCACGTCGGTCTCGCGACGAGCGCGCTTGCCGCACACCGGACAGGGCACGTAGTACCACTCCTCGTGCCGGGCCAGGGGCGAGATGCCGGTGTCGTCGGGCTTGAAGTCCTCGATGATGGGGAGCTCGACCGGGAGATCCTTCTCCGGGACCGGGACGGCGCCATGCTCATCGCAATAAATGATGGGGATGGGCGGGCCCCAGTAGCGCTGGCGGGAGATGGTCCAGTCGTGGAGCCGGTAGTTGACCACGGCCTTTCCGGCGCCGCGTTCGGCCAGCCAGGCGGTGATGGCGCGCTTGGCTTCGGGCACCTGAAGCCCGTCGAACTGGCCGGAGTTGACCAGGACGCCCTTTTCGTTATCGGTGAATGCCGTCTCAAGTGGAGTTTCGGCCCCTTCGCTGCGCTCAGGGTGACAAACAACCCTTACCACCTCCAAGCGATACCTCTTGGCGAACTCGAAGTCGCGGTCGTCGTGGCCGGGCACGGCCATGATGGCGCCGGTGCCGTACTCCAACAACACATAATCAGCGATCCAGACGGGAATGGGCTGGCCGGTCGCCGGGTTGATGGCGTAGCCGCCGGTGAAGACGCCGGTCTTCTCCCGCTCGCCCACCTTGCGGGAGACGAGGTCCTTGGCGGCGACCATCTTCCGGTAGGCATCCACCTCGGCCCGGTGGTCGGCGGTAGTGAAGGCGTCTACCAGCGGGTGTTCGGGGGCGAGGACCATGAAGGTGGCGCCGAAGATGGTGTCCGGTCGAGTTGTGAAGACCCGGATCTCTGGCACGGCGGATTTCGGCCGCCTCCCCTTCTCTTCGCTCAGGGTCGGGGTGACATCCGCTACTGCACCAGGCTTCGGCCCCTTCGCGGAGCCTGTCCTGAGCGCAGCCGAAGGACTCGGGGTGACAGCGTTTGCGCCGGCGAAGACAATCTCCGCGCCTTCCGATCGCCCCAACCAATTCTTCTGCGCCAGCACGGTGCTCTCGGACCAGTCCATCTTCGACTTGTCGTCCAGGTTGGCCAGCAGACGGTCGGCGTAGTCGGTGATCCGGAAGAACCACTGCTCCAGGAACCGCTGCTCCACAATAGAATCGCAGCGCTCGCAGTGGCCGTTGATCACCTGCTCGTTGGCCAGGACGGTCTTGTCCTTGGGACACCAGTTGACCGCCGCCGCCTTCTTGTACGCCTTCCCCGCCTTGAACAGCTGGAGGAAGATCCACTGGGTCCACTTGTAGTACTCTGGATCGGTGGTGGACAGCTCGTGCCGCCAGTCGAACATGCCGCCGATCCGGCGGAGCTGCCGGCGGAAATTGGCGATGTTCTTAGGGATCAGCTTGCCCGGATTGATCCCCTGCGCGATCGCGTAGTTCTCGCTGTGAATCCCGAAGGCGTCGTAGCCGATGGGCTCGAACACGTCGTACCCCTGCAGCCGCTTGAACCGGCCGTAGGTGTCGGCCCCGGTGAAGGCGAACATGTTCCCCACGTGCAGCCCCTCGGCCGAGGGATAGGGGAACATCATGAGGTTGTAGAACGGGCGGGCCGCCCGGTCGAGGTACGGCTCGTTGATGTGCCGCTCGGCCCAGCGGGCCTGCCACTTGGCCTCCACCATATCGGGTTGGTAGCCGTCCGCAGAGGGACCGGCCTGCTGGGTGGCCGGGACGGTCGTCTTGGAATCGGTCTTCGCCATCAGAAAACGCCTGGGCCGAACGGTGATGAGCTCTAGCGAGAGCGCTAAATCTATTCGCGCGCGAGGGTTACCAACAAGGAGCCAGCAGCGCTAACGATAGTTCCAGACGTTCTTGGAGGGGTCGCACGCCCGGTTCTCGTTGATGATCGCGATCGCGACCGCCGCGGTGCTCGGAACTCCGTTCACCGGGATCCGTCGACCGGCGACGATCATGTCGCCCGAGATGGTGGTGATCGCCTGGGTGAAGTCGTATCTCACAGCCGTGATGTGGCCTTGGGCATCGGCGATCTCGGTCCGCTTCATCTCGATCGTCCCGTTGTAGGTAACGTCTGCCTTCACAGTGCCGATCTTGGTCCAGTGCGAATCGAAGTCGCCCTTGCCCCGTTCGTCGAGCTCGGCTTCTCCCTCACCGACGTCCAGGCCTTCGGCCTTCATCTTCCACTTGCCCAGGCCCATGCCACAGTGCCGCCAGCGAACGGCCTCGGTGCCGGTCTCGATCGTCGCCTCGAATACCCGGTAGGCGCAGTGATCGACCTCGACCTCCGTGCCCAACATCGCGTTCTGGCGCTGCAGGCCGAGCGCGATCAGCGGATCGAACGACTGCTTCTCGCAGGTCTCGGCGAACCTTTTGGAGAAGGTTTCGACGATCTCCACGAGCTTGCGCTGTTGATCCTCCGCAGAAGGGTCGCCCATTAGCTGGGCGGCCCTCCCGGCCTCGACAACCACGGTGATGTCCTTGCGCAGGGTTTCGATGTCGGACGCCTTGCCCGCCTTGGCGACCTGGATCGCGTCGCCGGCACGCTGGGCCGAAAGCCGGACGATCTCCCGCATCGCATCCCGGATATTCTGATCCCAGCGGTCGATTGCGGCCTGGGTGTCGAGGCCGCGCGATTGCGCTTCGACCGCCTCGGCGCGCCCTGCCCGGGCCTCCTCGAGCATGGCCTTCCAGCGCTGCAGGTAGTACTCCCGCTCCTCCGCCGTCAGCGCGGGATAGCGCACGAAGTCCGCGTCAAAGGGGGCAAGCTCGTCGGTGGACACCAGCGGGGTCTGGGCATCGGCGGCGGAGGAAAGCAGCAGGGCCGGCAACAGCACCGCAGCACCGCCGAAAGTGCGCTTTCTGGGA
>JBJMPB010000663.1:0-3936 GCA_045803455.1 Gemmatimonadales bacterium
GGACCCATACCGCAGTGTTGCCTCATCGGTACAATCTCACTAGCGAGCTGTGGCGGAATCGAACGGTTCGGGTTCGGCTTGGCGCTCGGCATCGGGAAGGGTCAGGGTGCTCTGTCCCTTGGCATCCACTCCCATGCCGACTTTTGCACTGCCGCTCCGGTCGGCAAAGACCAGGGTGGACGCGCCGCCCCGCACGAGGCTCAGCACAGTCCGGGTGGTTCCGTTCTCGTCTGCGAACAGCATGCTGACCGTCTGATCGGGCAAGAGTCCCAGCACCGCCCGGGAGCGGCCGGCGCTGTCTCTGACCGTAATCCCGGAGGCTCCCCCTTCGAGCACGGCTAGGCTTAGTCCTGCCTTGCTACCTGGTGACAGCAGCTGGAGGCGGACCGAGCCCTTATCTCCGGTGGACCAGGTGCCGCGAATGGCACCGTTTTGGTCGCGGAGTATAAGTTGCCGGGTCTCAATGAGATCTGGCACGCTGCCAGGAAGACCGTGCCGAGCGGTCACGATCACGAGCGCCGTGGCGAGTCCCAGCAGCAGGGCGCCGGTAACCACCGTACCCATCCACAAACGGCGAAGGCGCCGATTTTCGCGAGCTTGCTCCTCGATCCGCACCGTGAGCATTCGCTCCAGCTCGTGCATCTGACGGCGGATGGGCTCCACCGGAACGTCTGGCGTAAAGGGATCGCCGGGTCGCGAGCCGCTCATCCGGCACCACTGATGAGGAAGTACGATCGACAGGCACTCTGGATCAGCTCAGGTGTGAGTTCCGGCTTGATCTCGAGGTACTTCGCGATGTCCCGGACATGAGCGATCAGATCTCGTGGATGGCAGCCCCGGGGAGGTAGCCCGAGCTTATCGTAGAACTCCCTGAAGATGTAGGTCACGGCATCGGGGGTGTAACTCACACTCTGGGTCAGGCATTCGGTCCGGAAGATCTCTTCGTATTGAGCCCGGGTAGGATCCCCCACAGGGATTTTGTAATGAATCCGGCGGAGAAATGCCTCTTCGACCAGCTCGGTGGGATCGAGGTTTGTCGCGAAGATCAGCAAACAATCGAACGGCACCGGGAACTTCCCCCCGGTGTGGAGAGTCAGATAGTCAACCCGCTTGTCCAGAGGGACGATCCAGCGGTTGAGTAGATCGCGCGGGGGAACCCGCTGCCGTCCAAAGTCATCGATGATCAGGACTCCGCCGTTTGCCCTCACCTGGAAAGGAGCCTGGTACACCTTCGTGAACGGATCGTAGCGCAGGTCGAGCTGGTCCAGCGTCAGCTCGCCGCCGGTGATAACTACTGGTCGCTTTATCCGGGCATACCGTCGGTCAAAGCTGGGGCCGCTCCGCCAGAGCGACTCTATACCAGTTGCCTCATTCTGGGTCTCGATCTCCTGGTGGTGGACGGGATCGTATACCAGCATCGTTTGGCCTTCGATATCCACTGCATACGGCAGATACAGCTCTCCCCCCAGCATCCGGGAGATTGCCCCCGCAATAGCCGTCTTGCCGTTGCCTGGGTGACCATACAGAAATATGGATTTCGAGGAGTTGACCGCGGGCCCGAGGATCTCGATCAGCACGGGATCCAGCACCAAGTGGGCGAAGCCAGCTTTCAACGATTGCTGGGTGACGTGGGCCTTCTGAATCGACTGTGCGTGGATCCAGCTGCTGTATTGGGAGACGGGCACCGGCGCCGGTCCTACGTACTGGCTAGCTTCGAGTGCTGCTTTGGCGCGGTCTCTTCCGTCGTTCACCAAATCGAACAGATAACTACCGCGATGAGGTGCCGTGGTTCCCCGGACCTCGATGAATCTGCGGTGCTGGAGGGTGAGCAGCTCCTCGTCCACCAGCGGGAAGGGCAGCCGGAGGAAGTCCGCGATGTATTCACCAGTGCGGCCTCCCTGGACGTACAGCACCTTCAGGATCAGGTCGCGAACCGCATCGGCCGAGAGGCCGAGATCAGCCAATGACGCGGGCACCGGCGGGATCACCGCCGTATCAGCGAGGTCCGCGCCTTCGATCATGGCTTGAGTTGCGGTCAAGTTGCTGCCTCCGCTGTCGTCGATCCTGAACGCGCAGGCGGAACGTCGGCGTACCAGACGAGGACATCCCCTACGCGGGTGCCGGAGTTCTCCAGGGTTCCTGCCGGGAGCTCCAGAGCGTGGGCTGCCTGACGGTGCCACCCAGTCCGAGCACCGGGCCGCAGGGCTGGATACCTTGCCACCACCCCCCCTCGGGCGTCCAGAAAGGCGACATCCAGGGGATACCGCATCCCATACATGTGGATCGAGCGGCAGGGCGAGAGCAGCAGTCCTTCACCCGGACGGGGCGCCGGCCGCGCCAGCATTCCCCGCAATCGGGTCAGCCAGCCGTCGGCCAGCAGAACCCGGCTGCCCAGCTCCCGGTCATCCCGGGTGTTTACCACCCGTAAGAGCCGCATTAGAGCTTGCTGAAGGTGCGGTAGATGGCGAGGGCGGAAGGGCCGATCACCACGACGAACATCGCGGGAAACACGAACAACACCAGGGGGAACACCAGCTTGATCGTCGTCTTTGCCGCGGCCTCCTCGGCCCGCTGCCGCCGCTTGGTCCGCATGGTATCGGAATGCACCCGGAGCGCGTCGGCCACTGACGTACCGAACCGATCGGTCTGGATCATCATGCTTACCAAAGATTTGATGTCGGCCAGACCGGTGCGCTCGGCGAAGTTCTTGAGCGCTTCCTCTCGGGGCGTGCCGGCCCGCATTTCCAGGTTGACCATGGCGAGCTGCTCGCTCATCACCGGGCTCACGTGCTCGATCTCGTCGGCTACCCGGACCAACGCCTGGTTGAGTCCCAGCCCGGCCTCCACGCATACGACGAGCATATCCAGCATGTCGGCCAGCGCGAGCTGGACCTCCTTCTGACGGGCCTTGAGCCTTCTTTTCACATAGAATGAAGGGACGATCCACCCCATTGCCCCGAAGTACAGGACTGCCAAGAGGACCTTATTTGAAGAGACCCCGAGTAACGGCAACCCGAAGAGCGCCAGGATAGGTAGTCCCACTGCCAAGCTCACCCGCGAGGCCCAGTACATGGAAACAGCCCGAGGGTCCGAGAAACCCGCCTGAATCAGGAACAACCGGACAGCTGTTGCATCCTTCCGGCTGCCGCCCACCTGTTGTCCGAGCGCCTGCAGAACACTCATCAGTCGCTCAGACCTGGCCTGTCGGCGCCTCCGGGCCGCGGCATCTTGGGCGTTCCCCCCGGGCTGCAGCTGATCCAAACGGCCGAGCAGTGCATCCTGCCCCGGCCGCATTTGCAGCAGCGTGAGAGCAAACAGGCCTACGGTTAAGGCCGTCAGAATGACGATTATCGCAAGCATGAGGAGCTCAGATTTCGATTTTGATGATCTTCCGGATCCAAAGAAAGCCGATCAACTGCATCGATAACGCTACGCCGACCAGGATTTTTCCCACGGGATCGGTGAAAAGAATGGACATGTACTTGCCATTCAATGCGTACAGTATCGCAAAGATGATGAGCGGCAGTGCGGAGAGGAGGTAACCTGTCATCCTCCCCTGCGCGGTGTAGACTCTGACCTGGCGTCGGATGGTAAAGCGAGCCCGTACCACAGCAGACAGATTGTCCAGAATCTCGGCCAGGTTGCCGCCCACCTCACGCTGAATGAGAATGGCGGTGACCAGAATCCGTACGTCCACCAGGTTGATCCGGTCAGCCATTCCGAGCAACGAGTCCTGCAACGGCAGGCCGAACCGCTGCTCCTCGAAGATCCGGCGAAATTCTCCGGCTACCGGTTCAGGGCCATCGTCCGCGGCCATCTTGAACCCCGCGGAGAGAGGGTGGCCGGCCCGAAGCGCCCGTCCTACCAGATCTATGGATTCTGGCAGGAACTCCTCGAAGGCGTTCAGTCGCCTGGTTCGACGCCGCCGAACATACA
>JBJMPB010000012.1:0-2771 GCA_045803455.1 Gemmatimonadales bacterium
TGGTCTTGCCAGCTACCAACGGTTATGCTGCAAGCAGGCCAGGAGCCGGAGCCGGACGAACCCGACAGGCTCCGCTGCCGCACAGGCCACCATTGATAGTTGTACCATTCGGCGAGCGAATGAAGGCGGCGCCGGCCAGCCTTCGGCGCGCCGGCCTACTATGATGCCGGCTATTTCAGCTTCAGTCAGTGGCGCGAGTTGCCATCCCTCGATGTCTGGATCCGGCGGTGCCTGCTGGGCAAACGCCGTCCAGGGCAGCTAAGTCGGGATGACGTAAGTGTCTGAATTCACCGGGATAGGGTCACCAAAACCAAGCGAAGACAGCTTTAGCTTGGTTCATCCGCATGGGCGACGGAGCGGCGCTCTCACCATCGATAACGCCGGCTTATCGGTGGCCACGGCCAAGCTGGCCGAACCCGGGGGTTTGGGCCGGCCCAGCTCGCCGATTTTGGCTCGTTTGATGCCCCGGACCGCCCTCCCCTCCCCCTGCCGACGGCGAACGCACGCGCGCCAACCGGCTCGATGTGCTTGCGGGCGTGCTCCCGCTCGAGCGCTGCGATGAGCTTGCGACCTCGCGTGAAGATGGCAACAGGGACCGGAGGTTCACGGGCGTGCAAGCGAGAAAGGCTGTTCAGGGCGCGAAGAGGCTCGGGCTGGCCCGCGACACGACTGGCGCTCGGTCAGCCAGCGCGCCCGCAGCTCTGCGCCTTGACCCTCAAAACCTCCGCCCGACAGAGAACACGCGCGGATGCGGTCGGCCCGGAAATGCCGGAACGCTTGGCGCAGCTCGCACCAGCCCGCCACGTTGATGACCTCGACGAAGTAGACGATTGCAAGTGGGCAAATCACGCGCTCGCTCGCCCGGCCCTGCTCATCACAGTACGAGATCACGAGTTTGCGCTTCTCGCGGATGGCCCGGCGCACAAGCGAGAGGTCCAGGTCCTCCGGCTCCGCCGCGCCCCATGCGGGCGCGTACAGGCTGACATTGTCGATCGGCTGCTTGGAGCTATGCGGCAGAACGCTGGCCACCTTGGCCCGGATGGTCTCCGCCGCCGCTTTCAGACCCTTGTCGCCGGTCCGGCCGAGCAGGCTCAGAGCCACGACGAGCGCCTCGACCTCTTCTACCGACAGCATGAGCGGGGGCAGGTCGTAGCCGGGCCGCATGACATAGCCCACCCCGGCCTCGCCATAGATCGGGACAGACATGGCCTGCAGGGAGGCCACATCCCGGTACACGGTGCGCTTCGTGACCTCGAGCATCTCGGCGAGCGCAGCCGCTGTGAGCGGCTTCTTGGCCGGGCGGAGGAGCTGGATGATCTCGAACAGCCGTGAGGTCCGGCGCATCTCGGTGCTTCTCTTGAGCCCGCATATTGCTGACAGGCTGCTGTCAGCAGGGGTCCACTATCTCCATCCCCGGCGCCCGACAACGGGCGGCTCAATCGGGGAGAACCAACCATGACCGACGAACTCGTCTTCTACACCCACCCGATGTCGCGCGGGCGGATTGTGCGCTGGATGCTGGAGGAGGTGGGCCAGCCCTACCGCACCGAGATCCTGGACTATGGCACGACCATGAAGGGGCCGGAGTATCTGGCGATCAACCCCATGGGCAAGGTGCCGGCTCTTCGTCACGGCGACACCGTGGTGACCGAAACAGCTGCGATCTGCGCCTATCTGGCCGATGCTTTCCCGGAGGCCGGGCTTGCTCCGCCCCGCGAGAGCCAGCTGCGCGGGCCCTATTACCGCTGGCTGTTTTTCGCTGCGGGTCCGCTTGAGGCTGCCATCACCAACAAGATGTTCGGCTTCGAGGTCCCGGCCGAGCGCCAGGCCATGGCGGGCTATGGCTCGTATGGGGCGGTGCTGGACGCCCTTGAGCAGGCCGTCTCCGGGCGCAAGTACCTTGTCGGCGAGAGTTTCACAGCGGCGGACGTGTATGTCGCCTCACATCTGGGCTGGGGCATGATGTTCGGCTCCATCGAGAAGCGCCCGGCGTTCGAGCGCTACCACGAGGGTTTCGCAAGCCGCCCAGCCGCAGTGCGCGCCCGAGAGATCGATGACGCACTCATGCCCGCGCCGGTGAAGTCCTCCGCGGCGGCCTGAGCCTGCGCGGCACCATTCACGCCCGGTCCGGGATGCGGGCCGGGCGGCAGCGGCGATGAACGGCGGCTGCGCCTGAAGCGAGACGTAGCCCTGAGGAGCCGGAGCCATGCAGGACGAGAGCGGCTCGAAGCGTCCGACCATTGCTCGGATCTGGCGAGGGCGCACCCGGCCTGAGCGGGCCGACGAATACGAGGCAACTATGAGGTCGGGATCAAGCCCCTGATCGAGACAGCGCTGGGGGTTCAGACGTTCCGGGAAGATCGCGAGGGTGAGACCGAGTTCGTGACGATCTCGTATTGGGAGAGCCTCGCGGCAATGGCCGCCTTTACCGGACCTGATCCGACCCGCGTCCGCCACCTTGAGCGGGATGCGGAGTTCTTGATCGAGCTGCCGAAAGAGGTTCAGATCCTGCGCCTGCTGACCAGCCATGGCGTGATCGGCTCCGGTTCATGATAGGCGATGCCCTCCAGCCTGCTGTCTCGATGCCAGCACGGTCGGTCGACCGCCTGCGCGCGATCTGCCTAGCCCTGCCCGAAGCCATCGAGAAGGAGACATGGGCTGACCCGACGTTTCGGGTTCGTGAGAGGATTTTCGCTCTGGTGAGCACGGCGATGGCCGGCTCTCGTTCTGGGTGCAAGGCCCCGGAGGGCAGTCAGATAGTTCTTGTCGGA
>JBJMPB010000118.1:0-2594 GCA_045803455.1 Gemmatimonadales bacterium
ATGGTCCAGACCGAGTATGTCGTCTGGATCTCGGATGACAATGAGGTGGTCAACCACGGGCTCGATCTTGGCGTGCAGGCGCTGGACGCCAACCGGAAGCTGGGGATGGTCGGCATCAAGGTCCACGACGTGGAGGGGCCGTTCGTGGATGCGCCGTACCTGGGCGCGGTCTCGACGATCGGCGTGCTGAACGTGAACCAGGGGATGCTCCGGACCAGGGTCATCCAGGATCTGGGCGGCTTCAGCGAGCGGTTCCGCGACTACGGCATCGACCCTGACCTGACGGCCCGGGTGCTGTTCAGCGGCTGGCAGGTGGGGTACACCCGCGAGGTTGGCCTGCATCACTACCGGGACTGGTCAGACACGCCAAAGCCCGGCTCGGCCCAGTTCGAGCGCCAGCGCGAGTACACGGCCCTCTATGCCCAGAAGTGGGGTACCTACGCCCCGGCAGATCGGCTCTGGCGGCTCCGCAAGCGGGCCTGGGACCTGTTCCGGAAGCGGACGGGGATGCAGATCAACTCCCACCGGCGCATCCTGGGGCTCAACGGCCGCGACTGGTGCAACGTGCTGACGGCGCGCTACGTGAGCCTGCTGGACCCGGTCCTGACGCGCAGTCAGCCGTACCACCTGGTGCAGCGCCCGCCGTTCCGGCGCCGCCCGCTCCCGCCGGAGCCGGCGTAACCAGTCGTGTCTCATCCTGAGCCATGCTCGGAACCGGGCGGTGATGGCGTGGGCGCGCACGGTACATAGAGGGAAGCCCTCCGAGGTTTCGGAGGGCTTCCGAAGGTTCGGGCGGTAGCCGCCTTACACCGGAAGCTGGTGGTGGGCGACAAACTCCGCGCCGTCAATGACCAGCTCAGGCTCCTCGTCAGGAGCATCCGTGTCCGAGCTGAGGACGGCCATGTCCTGAGCAGCCTCCGCGCCGTTCACCTGCAGGACATCGAGCAGGAGGGCTTCCGCATCGTGCCGTGTAGGGAACGCGCCAATGCGATTCGCTGTCAGCGTATCCCAAACTTCGTAGACCATTGCCACGATCTCGGTCCTCCCTTCTCTGTTACTGATCTCCGCACTGGGGTCTAAACCGCGTAGCCGCATTCGCGAGCGCAGGCTTGGATGACGGAGCGTTTGTGGCGAAGGCGGGCGGTGGCGAGGCGGAGGTGGCGTCGGAGATGCGGGAGGCTCTGGCAGCAGACGTTGCCCAGTTCGACACGCTTGAGGTAGCTCCAGATGCCCTCATCCGGGTTGAGGTCCGGGGCGTACCCGGGGAACTGCTCCAGGCGGATACGGCGGGCGCCGCCCTGGGCCAGGAAATCCTTGACCGGCTGGCCACGGTGGATCGGTGCGCCGTCCCAGATGATCAGGAGCTTGCCGGGGATCTGGCGCAGGAGATGCTGCAGGAAGCGGACGATATCCGGGCTCTTGTAGGGATGCTCCTGCACGAGCATGAGCAAGCGTCCCGCCGGCGTGATGCCGCTGATGGCCGCCAGATGGTCGTGGCTCAGCGGCAGACGGAGGACGGGGGTCTGTCCGCGCGGGGCGTAGGTCCGGACCGCGCCCGGGAGGAGGTAGAAGCCCGATTCGTCGACCCAGACAATGGTCCGTCCCTCCTGGTCGGCCCCCTTTTTAGGGCCGGCCAGCGCTCGGTCCGCCAGGCTTCGATCGCCGCCTCGTTCCGCTGGCTGGCCCGCGCGATCGGTTTCTGCACGCTCCAGCCGGCCGCCCGCAGGAGCTTGCCGACGTGATTGGGATGGTAGCGCACCCCGAGCTCCCGTCGGATGACCGTCGCCACCCGCTTGGCGGTCCAGACATCACCGCGGAAGCCGAACGCCTCGGCCCCCTGCGCCAGCAACACCGGGATCTGCGCCCGCTGCTCCGCCGTCAGTTTCGGCGCGGCCCCGAGGCGCGGCCGACGCTTCAGGGCTTCCTCCCCGCCCTCGCGTCCGCGCCGCATCCACTGGCTGACCGCCCCGGCCGTCACTCCCAGCGCCTCCGCAATCTTCTGCTGGCTCCAGCCCTTCGCCTTCAACGCCCAGGCGCGCAGCCGGCGCTCTTCACGCCACTCCTTCGCTCGTCCTGCTTCCTGTGCCATACCACAGCACACCGCACAGGTCGGACCCGCTTTAGCCACCTACGCGGAGATCAGTAACACTACTTTGGCGTCTCCTCAGTGGGTGAACGAGGGCGTGACTGAGTCGTCCGGGCCCGAGTGGGCAGGGGGGATCTGGGTGTGACAGGTCGGGCAGGCGATGACGAGGAGCAGCGCGGCGAGGAGGTCACGACGCGCGGCGGGCACGTTGCGCGTGGGGGGGGAAGCCGGTCCCTGTCTGGCCGGCGGCGTGGAGGAGGGCGTAGCACCAGATGAGGGCGACCAGGGCCAGGTGGCGATGGAGCCCCGGCCAGGTCCGTCCCTGGTAGTCGCCGAGCCCGAATTCCTGCTTGCCGTCTTGATGGAACCGCTCGACGGCCCAGCGCTGATGGGCCAGGCGGAGCTGCTCGTCGAGTGGCCGGTCGTCCAGGGCCCAGGCGAAGTACCACTTGGCCTCGCCGGCCTCCCCGAGCAGCGGGCGCTCGCCGATGAGCCAGCCGGGCGGGCC
>JBJMPB010000132.1:0-3169 GCA_045803455.1 Gemmatimonadales bacterium
TCGGAGGGGGACAGTCGTTCCGTCAGTGCAGGCAGAGCCAGCCGAAGGCTGCTCACGATGCTGGTTCCGAGCGGGGCCGAAGCCGCGGCATCCACATCGGTCGTGATCTGGTAGAGAGGGATCCCGCTCCCGAACAGGGCACACTCGCCTCCGACATGAAAGGTGAAAACCGGGGCGCCGAGAACCACGATGAGATCGTAGGTGGAGAGTGAGGCCGAAACGGCCTCCGGCGCCGCCGGCAGGAACCCGGCGAAGAAGGGGTGCTCCTCCGGGAAACTGACATGATGAGAGAAGGGGCTGGCCCAAACGGGCGCACGGACCCGCTCTACCAGAGCGATTGCGGCATCACCCGCGCGCTCGATATCGACCTCCGGGCCGATCACGAAGACGGGACGCTCGGCATTGCCGATGGCGTGGGCCAGCGCGGCCATCGCCTCCGGGTCTGGGGCAGCATCCCCGCTGATCGTGCGGGGCACAATGGGATCAGTCTCGGCACTCCAGTCATCGATGGGGATCGACACAAACGTCGGGCCATACGGCTTCTGCATGGCGACGTAGTAGGCGTGCGCGAGTGCGGCCGGCACATCTTCCGCCCGGGCCGGCTCACAGCTCCACTTCACATAAGGTTTCGGGAAGTTGGCGGCCTCGGTCGCACCCAGGAAGGGGTTCAGCGGCAGCAGGCTGCGCACTTGCTGGCCGGCGGAGATGACGAGGGGCGCTTGATTTCGGAATGCAGTGAAGATGTTGCCTGCCGCGTGGCCGACGCCTACGGCGGAGTGGAGGTTGCAAAACGCGGCCCGGCCGGTTGCTCGCGCGTGCCCGTCCGCCATCGCTACAGCTGATGCTTCCTGGAGGGCAAGAATATAGCGGAAGTCCTTGGGCCAGCTGTCCAGGAACGGCAGCTCGGTCGAGCCGGGGTTCCCGAACACGGTGGTCATGCCCAGGCCGCGGAGCAGCTCCAAGGTGGCCTGCTGTACGGTGGTCCGGCTGGCATGTGAGGGCGTCTTCGTCATCTCAGCCTCATCTCTGTTCCTCGAGGGGTGAACGGGTCCTCGTTCGCTCCGGCCAATAATGCCGTGAGTTAATGAGCCCCGAAGTAGAGTGGCAGGTCGTAGTAGTCGTGGACGCGCCTGCTAAAGGCCTGATCAGACCAGTCAGGCTTTTCACCCCACTTGTAGCTTGGTGCGCCTTCGAGCTTGCTCCGGTCGAGATCGACGACGTATCCCCTTCCCCGTGTGTCGTAGGTCAGCACCTTCCAGGGCAGTGGGTAGTAGGCCTCGCCAAGGCTCAGAAACCCGCCGAATGACATCACCGCGTAAGCGACTTGCCCGTGAACTTGTCGACCATGAAGTTCAACACGGTTCCGAGCCGCTCTCCCTGCGTGTTGTACGCCGCCGTGCCCTCGACCTTGCTCGATGAGATTAGGCGATCAGTTTCATCGGTCGGCACACTGGCGGCTGCTTCCCTGCTCGGGCCGAAGCCCGAGCCCGGTGTCGATTTCTCATCCATGGACATCCTCCATCCTCGTTCTCCGCCGACTGGCAGCGAGGTGCCCCATTCGGCGATCAGGGACGGCGCGATGTAGCTGATGGCCGCTGTGTCGAACCCGTCCAGCAGAATTATGCAGAAGCACAGGGCAAAGATCGTCTGCTGGTAGCCGGAGGACGGGTGCTCGTTCAGGAGCGTCTGGACGTCAACAGTGCGGCCGTCAGCCATGTGCTTCCTCCTTTATTCTGCAAACGGTTTTATTTTTGCTATGTGCCCCGCCCGGCCCAGCTGTAAGGCTCGTTTATGCTGGTCGAAACCTATCCTTGTCCGTGGCAAGGTCGTTCCCGCCTCTGAGTAGAGGTCCAGAGCGCCAGATCCTCTCAAGTGAGCGGCAATCCGACGTAGTTTTCGGCAACGGTCGTGGCCGCGGCCCGTGAAGAAGTCACAAGGTCGAGTTCGGCCAGCTGCCGCTTCAGGTCGAACTCGGTGCCTTCATGGAAGCGATGCAGCATCGAGGTCATCCACCACGAGAAATGCTGTGCCCGCCACACGCGCCGCAGCGCCGTGCGCGAGTAGTCACCCAACAGATCGGTCGAGCCCGTGGCATAGTAGGCGGACAGCGCGCGGGCGAGCACGTGAACGTCGGCCGCTGCCAGGTTCAGGCCCTTGGCCCCAGTCGGTGGGACAGAGTGGGCGGCATCGCCCGCCAGGAACAAACGGCCGTGCTGCATCGGCTCGCTCACGAACGAGCGCAGCGGGATAATGCCCTTTTGGAAGATCGGCCCCTCTTTGAGCCGGAAACCCTCGCCCGCGGCTCGCGCCTGAAGCTCCTCCCAGATCCGATCGTCCGGCCAGTTGTCGACCGAGTCGTTCGGGTCGCACTGGAAGTACATGCGCTGCACGTCGGGGGAGCGGGTCGAGATCAGCGCAAAGCCGCGGTCGTGGTGGGCGTAGATCAGCTCGTCCGAGGACGGGGGCGCCTTGGCCAGGATGCCGAACCAGCCGAACGGATAGACCCGGAAGTAGTCGTGCCGCACAGTCTCTTCTGGGATAGCCTTGCGGCTGATGCCGTAGCCGCCGTCGCAGCCGGCGATGAAGTCACAGGCGAGTTCCTTGTCCTCGCCCTCCTTGGTGGTGAACCGGACTTTCGGCTGGTCTGAGGTCACATCCTCCAGAGCAGTCGCCTTGGCCTCGAACAGGATCTGTCCGCCCGTCTCAAGCCGGAGCTTGATCAGGTCCTTCAAGACCTCGTGTTGGGCATAGACCGTGATGACACGGCCGTTGGCGAGGTCGTGCAGGTTGATGCGGTGGCTGCGGCCGGCAAAGCGCAGCTCGAAGCCGTGATGGACGAAGCCCTCGCGCTTCATGCGCTCGCCGGCGCCAATTTGGGTCATGAGGTCGACGGTGGACTGCTCCAGCACACCGGCGCGGATGGTAGCCTCGATCGCTTCGCGGGAGCGGCTTTCGATGATGACCGAGTCGATGCCGCGCATGTGCAGCATGTGGGAGAGCAGCAGACCCGCCGGTCCCGCTCCAATGATCGCAACTTGCGTACGCATGTGCATTTCCTCCGCGTGGTCTATATTTTCTGCAATCCTAGCACCAAGAGGAGCGAAAGAAATGGACAGGGAAGACCCCCGCTTGGACAAATCGGACACTCGGCCTGTAAAAGCGCATGGTC
>JBJMPB010000307.1:0-9482 GCA_045803455.1 Gemmatimonadales bacterium
GTGGCGCCGATCCGGTCCATGTCTTCCTTAGCCGGATCGAGACTGGCGTCGGTCAGGGCCATCCGGGTGGCGGCGACACTGAACTGGGAGAATCGATCGAGTCGGCGAACCCGGCGCTCCTCGATATGATCGCTGGGCGAAAAGTCGGGCACCTCCCCAGCGATCCGGGACTTGAACATGGAGGGATCGAACCGGGTGATGCAGCGAACGGCCGATTCCCGCTGCTGGAGTCCATGCCACAATCCCTCAACCCCAGTACCGATCGGAGTGATAGCTCCAATCCCGGTGATCACAACTCTACGTTCAGTCATCTGCGCTCCTATCGCCCTTCTCCTTCTCCGACTTCCCCGCTTCCCCGCGCCGCCCCGCCTCCAGGTACCGCTTTATCCCCGCCAGAGTTCGCGAGGCGATCCCATGCACGAAGACCGGTCCAATGATCCAGTTGGCAGCCGTCCCGCCGATCAGCGGCCAGCGGGGCCCAGCCCATTCGTGCACGATGGTGACATCGGTCCCATGGGCGGTGGATACCATATTCCAGACCACGTCCATCCCCGTGGTTATTCCCCGGACGTGCCGGTAGTGGATGGCCGGCGCGGCCTGGTCTATCCACATCTCGGAAACCCACCAGGTGGGATACTTGAGTGGACCGAAAGGACGCCAGGCAGCCATTTCTACCAGCGTTCCGGCACCGTTGCCTTTCAACTTTCTGACCCAGCGATAGTGGCTCAGGATCTCAGGCCAGCGCTCCACCTCCCTGGCCGCCCTGAATATTGACTCGACAGGTGCCTCAACCCTGGTCCGGTCCACTGTACGCATCAACCGCTCTCCGGAAGCCAGGTGGCTACCAACCGAAACCCCGGCCGGGAGGCCACCTCTCCGCTGATGCCCGCACGATCCATGAGATTGAGCAACTCCCGACGGCTGAATCCTCTACGGATGGAGGTGACACCGTCGGAAAGGGTTACCGGATCGAAGCCCAGGAGCCGGCCGCCGCACCGGAAAGAAGCGGTCGCGAGGGGATGCCGCCGCAGATCTGATACGATCACGGCCCGCCGGGCCAAACGATTGCAGCACTGAAACAGGCGAATAACCGAGTCGGCGTGCAGGTGGTGCGCCACCTGGCTGACCAGCACGACGTCGACACTCTTGTCCCGGATTGGCGGCTGACCCGCGCAGCCGACCATAGTGGCGACCGCTCGTTGCTGGGCCATCCTGGCCGCAACCCGGTTGAGCTCGAGTCCGATGGGGACGAGTCGAATCCCTCTCCGCGCACCCCAGCGCACCGCCATCCGTGGCAGATCGCCCAGCCCTGTTCCGAGATCCAGCAGGGACAAGTTCTCTCCCCGAGACACGCCGCCAAGCGTCCGCTCCAAACCAAAGCGCACCGCCGCCGCGCCACCGAACCAGCGATTGGCCCGCGCAATGTTCCGGAGCGACTCCGCCACCGTTGCCGGATCGGCCGCGGGATCGTCCAGCAGCTCCGTCCCTATTGGGCTGACGGTGAGCTCAGCCACTGCTATTCGAGGGCGGCATAACCGCCGCGGTAGTAGAGCAGGGGCCGCCCCTTGCTGGTGCTCCCGCCGGTGACCCGGCCGACGACGATGGTATGGTCGCCGCCGGGATAGTGGGCGAATCGTTGACACTCGACGTGGGCCAGGACGCCGCCGAGAAGGATCAGTCCCTCGGGGCTGATGTGGTATCCGATGCCCTCGAACCGATCTTCGTGTCTGTCGGCAAATCGGCGCGCCAGAGTTTCCTGGGCGCTGGAGAGCACGTTGACCACGAAATGATCGACGGCAAGGATCGCCTTGTGCATTCCCGCCTCACGCTCGACACAGACGGAGATAAGCGGCGGATACAGAGACACCGAGGACAGGCTGTTGGCGGTCATGCCCAGCAGTCTTCCGTCGGGTGCCGTCACCGTGATGATGCTGACTCCGGTAGCGAAGCGACCCAGGAGCTGGCGGAACTGTGCCGCGTCTACTTCCGGAGTGCTCAAAAGACCATCCGGGCAACGAAGAGTGGGTTCAGGATTTCATGGACAGGCACAAACCCGCCCGCTACGCCGATGGCGGAGTGAGCCATATCCTGATGGCGCCCGAGCCGGGACACGCTGCGGTCGAAGAACCAGGGCGAGGACATCAGATAACGGGTTGCTCGTTCCTTGATCCACTTCCCAGCGAATACCTGCCGTCGCCGACGCTGATAACGCCGAAGCGGCTCCCCGGCTATGCTGTCGGGCAGGCTCAACGCAGGAATCATCGTCTCCGCCACCAGCTCCGCCCCTCGCAAGGCGCTCAGAATTCCGTCACCGGTAACCGGATCGAAGAAGTCGGCGGCGTCTCCCACCAGCAGGCCGCCGGGAACCGTTACCCGGCCAGACCATGCCGCGAAGGGGCCGGTAACGAGAACGGGACGGACAATGTGTCCCGCGAGCACCCGGCCGCCGGCGGCAGGGAATTCCCCCAGTGTTTGCAAAAAGAAATCCTGGGCTCTGCCCTTCGCGTCCTTGGCGCGTTCAGCCGGTACCACCAGGGCGACATTGACTACGTCCTTGCCGATCCGGTTCAGTCCCATATAGCCGTTGCGGCCGAAGTGGAGCTCGGCTGAATCACCCATGTTTCTCACACCGGACACATGGGCCACGAACGCGACCCGGCGAGGCCGCTGGTGCGTGCGACGTCCCATGCGACGGGCCACGACAGACCGGAGACCGTCAGCCCCGATGGTCAGCCGAGCACGGAGCGATTGGCGGCGTCCCCGGCTGTCGCGGAGCACGGCTCCAGTGACCGCTCCCCGTTCGTAGAGCAGCTCCTCCACTGTCGTGCGCTCGGCAACGGATGCGCCGGCTTTCCGGGCAACGTCGAGCAGCGCCTGATCGAGGATACGACGAGAAACCGACAGTCCCATGGGGCGGTACGGCCGATGACCTGCCAGAGCAAAGATGCCATGCGCCGTCGCCCCGTGAACACCGGTGACTTTCATCCCCTTGAGCGCAGCCGCCCCCGCTGCCTCGAGTGTCTCAACGATGCCGAACCGGGTGAGGATTCTCACCGCTTCCGGACTCATGTACTCGGCGCACGGTTTGTCGCGAGGGAACTCGGCCCGGTCTACCGCGAGCACCGAATAACCGGCCTCGGCCAGCAGGGCGGCTGAGCCGCTCCCGGCCGGCCCAGCTCCGGCCACGAGCACGTCTACCTGGCGGGGGAGGTCAGTCAAGCCAGCGCCATAGGGTCCATGCCAGGCCGCCGCTCATAGCGGTCGCGAGCAGGTTCACGCGGTCGTTGTTCAGCCATACCCATCCAGACTTCCAATCAGTGCTGGTTCCGCAGCGATGCACCCGCCATTCACTCGGCTGCCGGCACCGAGGGCACCAGAATGTCGCTTGTATCGCGTCACCGAGGAGGGAATCCATGAGCATACCGAAGAAACCTATCAGTATTCCCGCGGGCAGGAGCCGGGCGTTTCCCGTGAGCAACGCGGCGGTAGCCGAGACTATTGTCGCACCGGCAAGAGCGCCCGCGTTACCGGCGGCGGTGATCCCGCCATTGGTTCCGGAGGGCACCGGGTCACGGGACCACAAGAGTCTTGGAACTGCCCGGCTCCGGGCACCCACGGAGGACGCCCAGGTGTCCGCCGCAGCGGCCGACAATGTGGCGGTCACCAGCCAGATTCTGAGAGCCGGATCCGAGGAACCGAACAGGGCGAGCAGCCCGGCCGCGGCTCCGTTGGCCAGCACCTGCCAGGCATCTCGCCGGTCGCCTTTGACATCGATCGTTGCCGTTAGCGGGGCCGGGGCCACTCGGGAGATCAGGTTGCTGGAAATGAAGAAGGCGGCCAGTACCGCGCCGCCGGTCCAACCCGTTCCATGGAGGATCCCGGCGCCAACTACCCAGGCCGCCAGGGCGCCGGATAGAGTAAGGGTGGCCGCGAACCAGGCAATGCAGGCGACACTCGCGCTGACCAGGACTGCCAGCAGGAGTGACGGCTCGCTCAGTGGTTTTCCATTTCCGACCGCAGCAGACCTAGAATGCGGGCCCGCAGCTTTGCCGGGCAGGTCTCCCGGCCGGCGCGCGTCTCCAGCATGATAAGAAAGCTCTCCTGAAACTGGGCGTGCTTGAAGCAATCACGGCACCGCCCCAGATGCTGCCGAACTTCGACCATCAGCTCCGGCGTAAGCTCTTGCTTGAGGTAGTCGCCCAGATTGGTCAGGGCCTGGGCGCAGTCAACCCCGCTCATGTCGGGCTCTCCCGTGGCTGGATATATCCCATCTCAACGGCATGCGAATAGAGCTGGGCCTGAAGCTGCTGGCGGGCCCGGAACAGGCGAGACTTCACGGTGCCAACCGGAATCTGCATGGTCTCGGCGATCTCGGCGTAGCGCATGCCTTCCACATCGCTCAGGACCAGCACCTCACGAAACTCATCCGGCAACGCGTCGATCGCCTCGAGGACTTTGGCGTCCACGATTTGCGCAAAGAAATTGCCTTCCGGATCCACTTCTTCGATCGAGCGGTCGAGCGCGTGCGGCTCTACCGCGTCCAGATCCATTGCCACCGGCTCATGCTTTCGCCGGCGATAATCGTTGATGAACGTGTTCCGGAGAATGGTCAGCAGCCAGCCCTTGGCGTTGGTGCCGGGTCGGTACTGCCGCCAGGAGCGGTAGGCCTTGAGCATGGTGTCCTGAACCAGGTCTTCGGCCTGGCTGGCATCGCCGGTCAGCCGTAAGGCAACCCGGTACAGCGCATCGAGGTGCGGTAGCGCTTCCTGATCGAAAGTTCGCCCAGCGGCAGAAGGCTCAGCCATGGCGGAATGTAGAGAAGCCGGGTGCGGGGAGCTAGGAGCTTGGAGCTGGGAGCCGCGAGCGTGGCAGCCGGGACTCACCTATGGATAGCAATGAAGCCCAAGCTCCTAGCTCCTGGCTCCTGGCTCCTATATTATCCCGCCGACCGTGCCCAAATCCTCTGTTCCCGCGCTCATTCCCCTCAGCCTGCTCGAGGCGATTCGCAACCTCGACACTCCGGTCGAGGACGGGCTCGAAGAATTGGCCGAAGAAATCGTCGTGCGGCGACTCGGGCTGAGCCCCACCGTCGCCGCGCAAATCCAGCGATATCGGCAGGCTGCCGACAAGGGTGGGTCGGTGGAGCTGGAGGAGACGATCTCCGTGCTCCGCCTGATCGGACGCCGAAACGACGCACCTCTGGTATTCGCCGATGCCGGGCGCCGCGCGGCTCGCTATGCGGCGCGTAATCGGGCCCGCTCCTCCCGAACCCTGGCCAAGGTGTCACCCGGAGGCATGGCCCGTCGCTGGGCGCTCCGGAGCGCGTCGCGTCTCTCCCGCCGCATCTTCGGTGGCGAGCTGAGAGCTCGCCCTCACGACGTCGAGGTTCGCATGGACGCGCCGCTTTCAATTGAAGCGCTGCCCACGGGCGAGGCCTGTGTCTTCTATGGGGCAGTCTATCAGGAGCTGCTCCGCGCACTCACGGGGTTCGAGGGCGCGCTGATTCACGAGCACTGCCGGTCCCGGGGTGAGGAGGCCTGCGTGTGGCGGACGGCGGTGGCGGAGGTGTACGAATGATCGACTTGGCCGAGCTGCGCGAGGCCCTGCGCGAGGCAGATCTGGACGGCTGGCTACTGTTCGCCTTCAAAGGTCTCAATCCGGTCGCAACCCGGGTGCTGGGACTCACCGGGCTGAACACCCGCAGGTTGTTTGCCCTGTTCCCCCGCCAGGGTGAGCCGGTGGTTATCGCCCATAAGATCGAGTTGCAGGGCCTGGAGAATTTTCCGGGCAAGGTGGTGCCGTACGCCCGGTGGAGCGAGCTGAACGACGCGTTGAGCCACGCGGTAGCAGGTAAAACCCTGGGCATGGAGATCTCCCCTCGGAACGCTGTGCCCTATCTGGACCGGGTGCCTCATGGAGTGGTGCAGCTGCTCCAGAGTATGGGAGCGAAGATCCTCCCCTCGGGAGATCTGGTCTCCCGCTTTGCGGCGCGGTGGAGTCAGCAGGAGCTCGCCGATCATCATTTTGCGGCGGAAATTCTGGCCGACGTCGCGCGGAGCGGTTTGCAGCAGGCGATCCGGGAGACTGGTGCGCTCACGGAAACGGCGTTGCAGGCCCGGGTGATCGCCGCGCTGGAAGGCCGAGGGCTGGTGTTGAATGAGCCGCCCATCGTCGGGTTCGGCCCCAACTCGGCCAAGCCGCACTACGAGCCCCGCCCGGGCAAGGACGCGTTACTTCGGCCTGGCGACCTGGTTCTGCTGGACCTCTGGGCCGGCCGGAGCCTCGACACGGTCTTCGCCGACCAGACCTGGATCGGTTTTGCGGGGAACCACCTGCCGCCCCAGGTCGCGGAGGTATGGCGGACGGTTCGGCGGGCGCGGGACGCGGCGATCGACGTCATCCGCGAGGCCGCCGCGGAGCACCGGAGCATCGCGGGGTACGAGGCGGACCAGGCGGCTCGCGCCGTGGTTTCGGCTGCCGGCTATGGGGATGCGTTTGTCCACCGGACCGGCCACTCGATCGACCGCGACCTGCACGGCTCAGGTCCCCACCTGGATGACTATGAGACCCATGACGACCGGGTGCTGCTGCCGGGGGTCGGGTTCTCGGTCGAGCCGGGGATCTATCTGCCTGGCGGCTTCGGAATCCGGAGCGAGGTAAATGTCTTCATGGACCCGTCGGGCCCGGTGGTCACACCGCGGGAACCGCAGGTGGAGGTGATCATGGAGTAGTGGCTAGTCCTCAGTCCCCAGTCGGCAGTATAGGTCTTGGGCTGATAGGCTGCGGACCGGCAACTGAGGTCTGGCGACTAACCGCCACACCCCCGCGACATCAAATGACGGTCCCGCCCGCCGGCCGAATCCTCCCGCCGGAATTTCGCGCCGGCCCATTCCAGTTCCATTCCGAACAAACGGAGGCTGACGCCGATGGCGTTTCATTGGGCAACTTTGTGGGTTTCAGACAGTTACGTCAGGTGAGGCCGGGGGACATGGCCCCGTGACTTTTCCTTGACACGCAATTTTGTGCACTTCATATTAGGCACCTGCCGACCGGGCCGCGGTCGCGCTCGCGTGTTTTTCAGTTTCACGCAGTCCTTTTGGTAATACGCCGTCCCCATCACACATGCAGGCAGTCATCCCACGCAGTCTCATTCCGGAGTAGGCCTTCGGGCCAAGGGGAAGGCGTGTGCGCGCCTTCTCTGGATGTCATGGCGGTACTGGCAGTTCCACGCCTTTGGAGGACGTATCCATGAAGCAAAGCTGTGTCAGCGCCTTCGCACGCGCAGCGCGATATTTCGCGCTCGCGGCAGTCGTACTGGGATTTGGAGCGGGATCGCTTCTGGCCCAGGGGTCGACTGGTAAGATCGAAGGCAGGGTCCGCGACCAAGCGGGCGCACCCATCGCCAACGCGCAAGTCTTTATCGTAGGGAGCGCGTTCAACGCGCTTACCAATCCGCAGGGTTACTACTTCATCAACAACGTGCCGGCCGGGACCTACAATGTTCGGGCCGCTTTTATCGGGTACAAGTCGACCCAGGTTGACGGCGTGAAGGTGCTCGCCGGCCAGACCATCACGGTCGACATCCAGCTGGAGCAGACCGCGGTCCAGATCCAGGAGATCACCGTGGTCCAGCAGACCCAGCCACTGGTGCCGCGGGACGAGGTCACCTCGAAGCAGCGGATCGACGGCGAGTTCACCAACAATCTGCCGGTCGACCGGCTGAACGGTGTGCTGCAGCTGCAGCCCGGCGTCGTGGCCGCGAGCCCCAACGGAAACACGCTCTCGATTCGCGGTGGCCGGACCGAAGAGCACGTGACCTACGTCGATGGAGTGCCGGTCACGCCGGGTTACCGGGGGGGCGGCCGGGTGAGCTCCGCCGGAACCGAGATCAACGTCGGGACCAACGCCCTGGAAGAGGCCTCGGTAACCACGGGCTCGTCTTCGGCCGAGTTCGGTAACGCGCAGTCCGGCGTCATCTCGATTCAGACCCGGACCGGCGGCACCAACTTCACCGGTAACCTGGCCTATGAGACCGACGAGCCGTTCGGCGTCAACCACAGCCTCGGTCTCAACCGGGTCACCGGGAGTCTCGGCGGTCCGATCATGCGGAACCTGACATTCTTCGTGTCGGGGGCCCTGGAAGGACAGAGCACGGTGGAGAGTGGGATGGACAGCCAGAAGTACCCGCTGTTCGTCCAGGCGGGCATCGATACCACGGTGGCCGTGCCCACTGCGCTGGGCGATCCGACGGCCGACACCACGATGGTGCCGGTCTACAACTATGCGGTGTCCCGGGGTGAGTGCAGCGATTTCGAGAACAGCACCAATCCCGGCATCGCCAGCAACTACGGGGTCGACTGCCAGGGCGTCCGGGTACCGTCCTCGTCCCGCTCGACCTATCAGTTCAGCGGCAAGCTGAACTACTCGTTCGGCACCGGTTCTCGGCTGGCCTTTACCGCGCTTACCAGTCAGTTCCAGGGCCGCACCTTCCGGGAAAATCTGGACCTCCCCGGCCGTTTCCTGACCTATGGATCGCTCTACAATCCGGGAAACCTTCCGGCCTTCCGGAACTACAGCAACGTCTTCACTCTGAACTGGACCCAGAACCTGTCCCGCTCGACAGAACGGGCGCTGGCGCTGGAGACTTACCTGTCGTACCAGCAGGACCGCACCCTGGGTGGTCCGATGACCCGTGAGGCTGAGCTGGGCAGCCGTGATCCGTTCGGCGGGTTCATGCTTGCGCCGATCGATTTCCTGTTCAACTTCGATAACTTCCCGCTGGACGATCAGCTGCTGCAAAATTTCCGGACCAACACGTCCGGCACCCGCCGCTCTCCGCTCGACGTCGAGAACCTGGCGCAATACGCCATCGTCGATGAATGGCGGAACAATGCCTATGGTCTCTACAACCGCGATGAGTTTGCCTCGGTGCTATTCCCCGAGTCGGGCGGCCCGGCCGGCAGCGAGCGGTTCACCAATCGTCAAGTGATGTACCGGGAAAACCGCCTGATCGGCAAGGCCAACCTCGACTGGCAGCTGGATCGGTACAACCGTTTGAAGCTGGGCGGCGAATACACCCACTACGACATTGACAGTTACTCCTTCCAGCTGGAGAGTCAGGCATTCTCCGACTTCTATATGGAGCAGCCGATCCGCTACAACGTGTTTGCGGAAGATCGGCTCGACCTGGGCGATGTCGTTGTGGTCGGCGGCGTTCGTTACGACTTCTACGACACCCGAGCCCGTCGTTGGAACAACTTCCCCCGGATCTCGACCAATCCGCTGTACGATCCCAACAATCCGGACGCGTTCTTCACCAACGACTCGCTTTTCCCCAAGGATCAGAGCCACAATTACTTCAGTCCGCACATCCAGGTCTCCTTCCCGGTGACCGAGCGGACCAATTTCCGGCTGTCCTACTCCCACCAGGTGCAGGCCCCGGATTTTGGCGTGATTCTGCAGGGCATCAACACCGACATCGC
>JBJMPB010000303.1:0-3167 GCA_045803455.1 Gemmatimonadales bacterium
GTCCACTTCGTCGTTCCACCCGGGGCGAAGGCACCTTCGGAGTTGGCGGCTTGAACGAAGGACTGCGCCTGCGAAGTGCGGCGCAAGCCTGGATTTGAAGGGAACGCCCGATTCCACCGACCAACGTCCACATTCAGTCTAATCTGCAGGTCATGTCCCCGCTACGCGCCGCCCTCTACCTCGACTTTGACAACGTCTTTGGAGGTCTTTACCGTCTCGATCCGGAGGCGGCCGAGCAGTTTGCCGAGGACCCGAGCGTGTGGGTTCGGCGACTACAACGCAGCGTGTTGGTGGACGGGCCACGTCGCTGGTTGGTACTGCGCTGTTACCTGAACCCCGCCGGCTGGGTTCCCAACGGCGACGGCCGCGTCTACTTTTCCCGGTTCCGCCCGTACTTCACCCGAGCCGGCTTCGAGGTGGTTGACTGTCCGCGCCTGACTCACACCAAGAATGCAGCCGATATCCGGATGGTGGTGGACGCAGTGGACGCCGTCTCCGCCTCGACCCACTACGACGAATTCGTCATCGCCTCCGGAGATTCGGACATGACGCCGCTGGTCGTTCGGCTGCGAGCCGCGGACCGCCGAACCACCATCATCTCCCCATCCGATGCCGCGGAGGCGTTCACCTCCATCGCCGATCGACTGGTCGATGCACAACAACTGCTTCAACTAGTCCAGGGCGAGGCGGTCGAGGAGCCCGAGACCGGGCCAGAGGAAGAGCGGATCGTGATCGAAGCCGACGGAACGGCGGATCTCGATCGCATGGCTGACCGGGACGAGCTCGAACGTTTCCGAACATTGGTGACCGCGCGCTATCTTGCAGCAGAGGAGCCCATCAATCTCGCCACGTTTGCTCATCAGGTGCGGAGCGAACTACCGGCCGTTCACGAGCGGGGCAACTGGCTGGGCTACGGCAGCTTCAGTCGGGCGCTCCAACGGATGGAGTTGCCGGGACTGACCTTCTCGCAGCACTACATCTGGGACGAGACCCGCCACCGAGCCCCGAACGCGTCTGGACCGAGACTGCCGGGCCCGGTGCAGAGAGTGACGGATCTGCTGGCCCTCCCCCGCCTGCCCGGTGACGCTTGGCCGGCGTTGTACGCGGGACTGGCTTCCTACGCCGCAACCCACCACTTCAACCTCACGGAAGCGACCCGGTGGACCCGCGACCACCTAGCAGCCAACGGGGTGGCCGCCAACCGGGCAGCCGTGGGTTTCGTCGTCCGAGGTGCCTCATTCGGCGGTACCCCCCTGCATCGGGACCCGCCACCAGCCGCCCACGAGATAGCGGGGGCCTTCGTTCACAATCTCATCGACCGTGCGGAAGCAGCGGGGATCACGCTCGACGAAGAGGCTAGCGTTGATATCAGGCGCTGGTTTGGCTGCCCGGGCGACCCTGCATCAACTACCAGCCGTTGATCGATGCCAGCTCGGGGCGCGTCAGGTAAGAACCCGGTCCTGGGGTCGTTGATGAAGCCGACCTCCCATCTAACGGCTCTGGGCTGCCGTCAAGTGCGCGAGCGCCGACAATCCCTGCCGGTGTCGCCCAAAGGGCCCACACTGGGCAACGGAAGTTCGGAGTTGAGGCTGAAGGCCACCCCGAGGGGCCGGCTCAACCCCGACGAGGATGACGCAAGCCCGGCAAACGTTGCCCCGTTGCCAGGACGACGGCCGCCCTGACATAGCGGCCTCGTGGCCGGTCTCCTCGAGACCGGCCACAGCCGCGTCATGACCCACTCATACGACGAAGGTTCTGTAGGAGGGGTCTCCCTTTTGGAACCAGATCGTGTTGGGCGACCGCGGGACGGTGACGCCGTTCACGGTGATCCGATCCGGGAGCCATTCTGCGTCGCCGCCGCCGAGCGGGTTGAAATAGATGGTCACGGAGCGGATAGTGCCTGCATCTCCACCTGATCTCAGGAAGTGATCGGTGCGATTCCGCTCGTAGTTGTCAGCCGAATCATCCAAGTACCAGTACTGGGTTGATCCGTTTGTGCCATTGACGCGCAACCAGACGTCGCCGTCGGTTCCGGCATAGTTCACATTAGCGGTGTGAATTCTGATGTCGTAGCCGATCGCACTCGCGGCCACTCCATGCCGACTGCCTGCGGTCGATGTGCTTGAGGTGTCGTGCGTTGCCGCAGCGGCGACCCCCGCGCTTGCGGAACTGACTCCGGCCAGGGCCAGACCCGCAGCGATGATGACTCCTGTGAATTTCACGATGTAATCCTGCTTCCTCTTCTCGGTCAATTCGGCAACCTCTGTTGCCCTCTCGAGAGAAGATAGGCGCACTAGGCAGCAACCGCTGTCGCCCAGCGCACTCCAGAAGTGTCACCGTCGTGACATTCGGGCTCGGGCCCATATGGTGAGAGGGTGGCGCTGCTCGGCTTGTGTTGACTTGCGATCACCTGGGCGGAGGGCTCAGCTCGCAGAGACGTTCTGGCCGAGGCCGGGATCCCCAGCTGTAGGGCGGCGGGGATTCAACCCGCGACCCAGGGATCATCAGTGCGATTCCACCCAGCGCCGTGCTCATACGCTCACCGAGCATCAGGATCTCGAGCGTGATCTGTCGAATCCCTTGTTCGTCCACCCCAAGTCTTGGAGCTCGAGCCACTCGCTCAGCGGCAGGCGCGCACTAGACCGTATGTCCAACTCCGAGATCGGGATACGCCTGATCCTGCGCCGCGAACAGTCTAATGCCACTTGGACAAATGTTTCGCCAGGTTGAGCGTCGAGTCTCGCCAGCAGTTGACGGCCACTCGCGCGGGGTGGTGGCGACTGGGCCGCACTTCTTGTCCTCACCCCCCAGTCGAGCCCGCACGGGTCACGCCAGGGGTCGAGCCCGGGGTCACCCGGGGCCGATCGACGCACGGCGCGACCACCGTTACACATGTAACTGGTCGGGCACGAGCGCGACCGCAGGACTCGGTCACGACGACAGGTCGTGCACCCGGAAGCGAGGACATGATGAGCGATAGAACAACATCCCGAGTAGCGCTCGTGCTCGGCGCGACTGGCGGCATCGGCCGCGCGATCGTCGATCGCCTGGTTCGCGACGGCCTGGCAGTCGGCGTGCACTACGCAGGCAATGCTGGGCGGGCCGACGAAGCCGTCGCCGCGGTGAGCGCGGAGGGCGGACAGGCGATCGCCGTTGCCGGAGACGTG
>JBJMPB010000328.1:0-4970 GCA_045803455.1 Gemmatimonadales bacterium
CCCGGACCATAAATCGGTCCTGGGCGAACCACCGTGAGGGGGATTCCGGCGCGCGCGGCGGTGTCCAAGGCTACCCGCTCTCCCTCGAGCTTGGTCGCCTGGTAAATATCCCCCGGAGCAAAGGCGGCATTCTCGGTGGCCGGCGCGTCGTTCGCGACACTGCCGTGAACTCCAACGGTGCTGCAGTGCACGACCCGACTTACCCCGCTTGCGGCGCTGGCCTCGACCAGCTGCGCCGTGGCGTCAACATGTACCGAGTGATATTCCGAATCGGGAATTCCAGCCCGACGGAAGACAGCTGCAAGGTGGTAGACTGTCTCCACGCCCTGGAGTGATTGCCGAATCAGCGCCGGATTTCGGATGTCGCCCATAACAACACTCACCCCGGCCCTTTCCAATATTGCTGCTTTCTGACGGTTGCGGATGATGCCGCGGACACCGTACCCCTGCGCCGCGAGCTTCAGGGCTAGCGACAGGCCGGTAAAGCCAGCAGCACCCGTGATCAGTACGGTTTGCAGAGCAGACATAGGCACGTCGAAAGCTCCTACCGAAGGGAATTGCATGTAATTACAACCGGCCGGTTTGAGCAGTGGCCCTGATCACACACCGCGCAGTGGCGGTTACCGCGATCCTGCCGGTGACCCTTCCAGCCGGCGGGCCCGGACGATCAGCTTGTAGCCGGGCTGAAGCGGCAGTAACGCATCCAGGCGGGCGACGATCCACAGAAGGGGGTACATCGCGGATAGTAATAGGAATTGTTTCTGATGCTCTTCCATGTCGCTGCGGGTCACGAGGGTGCCTTTCTGCGACACCGTCGGCACATGCTTTCGTCGTCTCAAGGTCTCGTACACTCCGTTGAGCGCGGTATCCACCAGCTCGGAAAAAGCACGTGAGTATGTGGTGGCTCGATCAATCACAAAGTAGGGCTCCAGGAGCTGGCACAAGCCAGTCGTCGTATACCCCGGCCGCAGGTGACCATGCCAGGCGTCGGTCAGGCCGATCCAATGACGAAAGCGGTTCAGGAGTGAGTATGGTTTGATGTGGGGGACGTTGATGATAAGCCCGCCACCGGGCTTGATGATGCGCGCCAGCTCTCTGACGAACCCACGATCGTCCGGAATGTGTTCCAGGAAGTCTACGATGACGACTTGATCAAATGTGGAGTCTGAAAAGGGCGTGCTGCTCCCGTCAAGCTGGTAGACATTCTCGCCGACGAGCTGTCGTATGGATGTCACTGCTCCTGGATCGAGATCGGCACTGTACCAGCGGCCCCCCCGCTGCCGCAGCAAATAGCTGATGACACCATTGTCCGCCCCGATGTCCAAGCTGGTCTTTCCGGCGGGGTCCTGCAACAGCTCCAGAATCTTGTGATACTTGGCTTGCTTGAGTACCGACCGGTTAAACAGCGCGACCGCCCAGTCCGCCTCACGCGAATGTGGCAATCGGGCTCCCCCTGGTGATATGGCCGCTACGGACACACCAGTCGAGGGTCAGACGAAGCCCAGCCTCGAGCGATATCATCGGTTGGTACCCGAGCATCTGGCGGGCTTTCTCAATGCTGAAGGCGCGGCTTTTGGTGAAGAAATCCACTCGCCGGCGATAGATCGGTGGCTCGATCCCCAGAGGGACACAGATTTTCTCACACAGCGTCCCCGCCATTTGAAGCGGCCAGGCTGGGACATGCAGTTGGGGGGGCGGCACGTCGAGATACTCGGCGACCAGCTCGGCAACTTTCTTGAGGGTATAGTACCGCTGGCCCCCGATAATGAAGACCTCTCCCAGGGCAGCAGGATGGTGAGCCAGGAGTCTGAGGCCCTCTACCAGGTCGTCGATGTATACCATGTGATAGTAGACCTCGCCTCTGCCCAGCAGGACGAAGGTGCCATTGGCAATCATGCGGAACATCTTGAGCAGCCGCTGATCACCCGGCCCATAGATGGCGGTGGGGCGTGCTATGGTGACGGGGACTCCGCGCTCCCGGGCAAAAGCAAGCGCCAGAACTTCGGCTTCACACTTGGTGCGCTGGTATGGATCGCCGGGAGAGTACGGTGTGGTCTCATCGGCCGGCGGGTTGGCGACATGGCCGAGGACCCCGACGGTGCTGCAGTGCACGAAGCGCTCGACGCCATGGACGGCTGCGGCCTGGAGCAGGTTCTGGGTAGCCCCCACGTTGACTTGTCGGTAGCCACTTTCGCGGTGTGAAGCCTCGCGGTAGGCAGCGGCGAGGTGATAGATGATGCCAACCCCTTCGGCCGCTCGGGCCACCGCAGTCGCGTCTTTGATGTCCGCCTCGAGGACCTCTACGCCGCGTGGGAGGGTGGCTGCCTTAGCTGCCGACCGCACAATCACGCGGACGGGATATCCAGCCTCGACCAGAGCTCGAACGAGATAGCCACCGGTGAAGCCAGTTGAGCCGGTCACGAGAACGGGACGGCTCGGGGGATCGCTCATCGAGAGCAGCATCCCCCACGTATTCCGAGGACCTGCGTCGGAGGTTTGCCGGACACTCTAAACGAAGTAGGGAAGGTGCGAGCGCAGGTCACTTGGAGGTAAGGTCAGTAAGGGCTACTGGAATTCTTCCCGGCAACTTGAGGTAGCGAAGTGTGAGATAGAAGGCAGTGAGGGCCCTCGCCAGCCATCCGAGACCCACCCCGTAGATCACCCCGGCCAAACCCCACCGGGCGCCGAAAACGGCTGCAACGATAGCTAGGCCGACCGAGGCCCATCCGAAAAGATTGACAGCGGAAAGTTCCGCGGGGGTTGCCAACGCTGTGACCGTCGACTTGGTGAAGGAGTTCATGATCTTCGCCACCCCGCTTGCCACGGCCGCCAACAAGAGAGAGCCGGTCAGATGGTATTTGCCGGCCAAGAGCGTTCGCTCAACCAGAGGAGTGACGAACCAAATGGCCACGGACCCACCCACGGCGATTGCACTGACAAGCTTGGCCTCGTGTGCAACGAGGTGTCGGCGCTCGAATATCGTCTTAGCGGCTCGCAGTCGCGGAACCAAGCTATAACCGACCCCCATCGACAACACTCGAAACAGTGACCCGGCGATCGCGGCCAGCACACCGAAGGTGGCAAGGTCGTGAAGCGGAAGGACGTGGGGAATGACCAGTCGGTCGAGCTGCACCAGCACCAGCCCCGAGGCGTTCATTCCGGCGAAAGAAAGAGCTTCGCTCCAGGGAAAGGAGCTCTCCCCCGGGGCCTTCATCGGCCGCTCCCGAAACAGCACCCACCAGCCGACCAGCGCCGCCAATAGAAAGCCGAGCGCGCAGATCGCGAGCGGAAGCCCCACACTTCGGGTACCGAACGCCAGCACGGCACCAGCGGCAACCAGCATTGCCAGATTCGGGCTTTGAGTCAGGGCTAACGAAATTCCGTACCGCTGCTCGCTCTGAAACTGTGCTCCAGCAACGGCCATCGACCCACCGGCAACGGTTGAGACGAAGACCACCAGCACGAGAGGAATGCTCATGCCGTAGGCGACTTCGGCAATGACGACGAAGGCTGTTCCGACCATGAGTCCCGCGGTGAGCGTGCGCCTGAGCAGACGCGGACCAGCGTCCATGTGGCGGCGGTTCACCATGCCGTCCACTCCCAAAGGCGCCAGAGCAAAGCTCAGATTTACCAGCGCAATGACGAGGGTGAAGAGGCCGTACTCTCCGGTAGGCAGCACGCGGGCCAGAATAAGGTTGGCGCCGGCAAATCCTAGCCCTGAAGCTCCATAGACCACGGCACTTCGGAGTGTGGGACTGTACCACAGCTTCTTCACGCGCCCGCCCCGCTGGCCTTGGACTCCATCATGGTGTAGAACGAGCCCAGCTTGCGATGCGCGGCCTCGGGGGTGAACTCCTGTTGCACATAGGCCTTTGCCTCGCTGGCCAGACGTTCACGCAACACGGGGTCGGTGAGAAGCTCCGCCAGCCCGTCGCCCAGGGCTTCAGGATCGGGCTCGACCAGGTACGCCGTTCGATCGTCGAGCACCTGGGTGTGAGTCCGCAGCCGGGTGGCGAGTACCGCGGTGCCCGAGTCCAGATAGGAATAGATCTTCATCGGAGTGTTGAGGCCTTTGAGCCGGGGGGACACCAGCACATCGGCCCGCCGGAACAGGTCGTCCAGTGCGCTGATGGGCCGCTGCCCCAGGAAATGCACCCGACTGGAGATGCCCAGCTGGACCGCCCGCCGGCTGTAATGGGCAATGTCGTCGTGAAACCCACCAACGATCACCAGGTGGGCGTTCGGCACGCGAAGCAGCGCGTGACGGAAACCTTCCAGCAGGAGGCCAATGCCCTGATAGTGCTCCAGATTTCCCACATACATCGCGATGGGACTCTTGCCGTCAACCCCGGCGGGCAGGACGCCTTCGGAGTGCCCATTCCCCGAATGGCCGTCGGGAATCAGGAGAGTCGTGTCCTCCACCCGGCCGATCGGTTTGTCCGGTGCGTGCCCGTGAGCCACATCCTCGAGAGCCGCGCAAACGGTAAGGACGCCCAGGCTGTGTCTTACCGCCACCGCCTCGCACCGGCGCAGGGTGGCGAAGGCGAATTGCAGCCCGGGATACGCGTCTACCAGCTGCTCCGCCAGGGAAGAGTCCATATCGTAGACGTACGGTATGCCCGCCATACGCTGCATGGCCGCCGCGATGAAGGCCGCCTCCTCGACCGCGTGGATCAGGTCGTAGCTGTTTCGTCGGACCATCCTCAGGCACTTCAGGAACATGAACAGGTCGCACACCACCTTCTTGACCGAAAATCCTGGCCGGATATTTCGGATTCCGAGTGGCCGGGCAATCCGGTGAATCCGGCAGTTGGCGATCTCGACATCTTCACCTTCGTGGAAGGTCAAGAGGTCGATCTGGTGGCCCCGGGAGCTCAGGAATTCGAGCACCCGCCTGACGGCGAGCGGAGTACCCCGGGCCTGGAAGAACGGATGGGGCGCCAGGACCAGGATCTTCACCCGACCGGCTC
>JBJMPB010000366.1:0-5401 GCA_045803455.1 Gemmatimonadales bacterium
GACCGAGAGCTGCGCGGCCGGTTGCCTTCAGCGCTTCGCCCAGCAGCCGGTATGCCCGATCTCCCCCTTTGTCGGGGCCGAGGTAGTAGACCCTGTCGAGGTACATCCGGTCTACCGCGTTGAGCGGCACGAACTCGGCGATATCGATGGAGTTGGTGGCCTTCTCGTCGAGGGCCTTGATCTCTTCGGGAGTGAAAGTGACGTACTGGCCCTTGGCAAACTCGTAGCCCTTGGTGATCTCATCCCGTTCGACGACGCCACCGTCTTTGGGACAGATGTACTGCTGCTTCAGCCGGGTACCACATGACTTGTGCAGCATGTTAAAGCTGACCGTCGCTGACGACTCGCTGGCGGAATACAGCGACACCGGGACAGAGACCAGCCCGAAGGAGATGGTGGCGTTTCCGATTGATCTGGGAGGCATTGGGACCCATATACGCTGCAAATCGGGAGCCCGCAAGGAGCGCCCCTTGAACCGAACAGTGAACTAATTGACTCTCAGTCATTTGCCGAGATCATCTACATCCGGCATGTCGCGCCGGCGCATCATGCATCGCGCGGCGAGTCTCTTAACTTTCCTCCATGCCATCGTCACCTGATCGCCTTTCGCCCTACCGGGCCAAGCGTTCGCTCGACCGTACGCCGGAGCCTGCCGGTTCCGTTGGTGAACGGCCGGAGGCCGGAGGACTGTTCGTGGTCCATAAGCACGCCGCTCGCCGGCTGCACTACGACTTGCGGTTGGAAATGGAGGGAGTTCTCCGCTCCTGGGCGGTGCCGAAGGGACCTTCCTACGATTCAGCCGACAAGCGGCTGGCGGTTTTGGTGGAGGATCATCCCCTGGAGTACGGGGATTTCGAAGGGCTCATTCCAGAGGGAAACTACGGGGCTGGTGCGGTGATTGTGTGGGACCGGGGGCGCTGGGTTCCGCTCGAAGATCCGATTGAAGGCCTCGCCCAAGGCAAGCTCCTGTTCGAGCTCCAGGGAATCAAGCTGCGAGGGGTATGGACCTTGGTAAAGCTGAAGAAGGGAGAGAACGAATGGCTCTTCATCAAGGAGCGCGACGGATACACCGCTTCCACGCAAGGTCTCTCCGGGCAGTCCGTTCTCTCCGGTCTCACCGTCGAAGATCTCAAGGCGGGGAGAACTCCGGCCCAGGAGATCCGGGCTGAGCTCTCAGAGCTGAGCGTACCCGAGCGACAGGTGAATGCCGCTACGCTCCGTCCCATGCTGGCGGAGGCGCAAGAGAAACCCTTCAACGCTCCGGGATGGCTCTTCGAGCTCAAGCTGGACGGCTATCGGACGCTGGCGTCTCGAGACCAGACTTCGCGGCTGCTGTCGCGGAACGGCAATGACCTGTCGGCTTGCTTCCCGGAGATTGTGCAGGCTCTCAAGGCGCTGCCATTCGAGCGAGTGCTGCTCGACGGCGAGCTGGTGGCACTCGACGAACAGGGTCGTCCCAACTTTCAGCGCCTGCAGCAACGCGCGCAGCTTCGGAGAGCACTCGATATCCGCCACGCGGTGGTCGATTGCCCCGTGACATTTTACGCCTTCGATCTGCTGGCCTTCGATGGCTTCGATCTTCGTGGGCTGCCGTTGTCTACCAGAAAAGGTCTGCTCCAACGGGTAGCGCCGCTGGCCGGCGTCATTCGCTACCTGGATCACTTCGAAGACGATGGCATTGTCCTCTATCAGCAGGTTCAGAAGCTCGGGCTCGAAGGGATCGTGGCTAAACGAGGCGATTCGCCGTACAAAAGCGGCAGGTCCTCCGTTTGGATCAAAGTCAGAACCCGGCGCACCGAGGATTTCGTGGTGGTGGGGTTCACCGAGCCCAAAGGGAGTCGGAGTGGATTCGGCGCCTTGCACCTGGGGTCCTACCACAATGGAGAGCTGCGGTATAGCGGCCGGGCCGGCAGCGGCTTTACTGAGCAGCAGCTATCCGAAGTCCGGCAAACTCTGCAGTCGCTCCTTCTGGGGGAGGCCCCCTGCTCCGGGCCGCTGCCTCAGGGCGACGGTACCAGGTGGGTAGAGCCTCGACTCGTCTGTGAAGTGGAGTACACCGAACGCACCGAGGAAGGGCTGCTCCGGCAACCGGTGTTCCTTCGCTTCCGCGACGACAAGAGGCCGGACGAGTGTGTTGCCAGTGAGAAAGGTGGGAAGCGGGGAATCGGGGACGTAGAGGCCGAGCCCAGACGCGCGAAGACCGCTGGAAAGGTGGAGCGGAGTGAGCGGCCAGCCGCAGGCGAGACCCAGTTCACCAATCTGAAAAAGGTCTTCTGGCCGGAGGAAGGGTACACCAAGGACGACCTGATCGAGTACTATCGCAACGTGTCCCGATGGATTCTGCCGTACCTCATCGACCGGCCGGTGGTCCTCACCCGCTTTCCCGACGGGATTGCCGGGAAGTCCTTCTTCCAGGTGGATGCTCCGCGGTTTGTTCCGGAGTGGATCCGAACCGAACGGCGCTGGAGCGAGCAGGCCACGCGTGAGATCGATCATTTCGTGTGTGACGACGAAGCCTCCCTGCTGTACCTGGTGAACCTCGGTACCATCCCTCTCCATATATGGAGTAGCCGAACCGCTGATATCCAGCACCCTGATTGGTGTGTGCTCGATCTGGACCCCAAGGGCGCCCCGTTCACCGATGTGGTCACCGTCGCGGAGGTGGCACACGCGCTGTGCCAGGAGATCGGGCTGCCCTGTTTGGTCAAGACCAGCGGTTCCTCAGGCCTCCACCTGATGATCCCGCTCGCGGGCCAGTGCCTGCACGATCATGCGCGCACGCTGGGCGAGCTGCTGGCCCGACTCATTGCCGCGGAGCTCCCTGAGATAGCGACTCTGGCGCGTCAGGTCTCCCGTCGAGAGGGCAAGGTGTATCTGGATTACCTGCAGAACGGCGCCGGCCGTCTCATCGTGGCGCCGTTCAGCGCACGCCCGCTGCCCGGAGCTCCCGTTTCCATGCCGCTCCAGTGGCAGGAACTGACTCCGCAGCTGGATATCAAGTCTTTCACCATAGCCAATGCTTCGGACCGGATGCAAAAGCTGAAGCGCGACCCGCTGCGCGACGTTCTCGACTTGCAACCGGACATCAGCGCTGCGCTGGAGCGGCTGGGGAAGCGATAGGTGACCACCGAAGCGGCAGATCTCCGGCTGTATGTCTCTCCCACCATCGGAGAAGTCCAAGCCTTTCTGCTTCGTCCTCCGGATGCTTGGCTGCTGTACGTCATGGCTCATGGCGCGGGCGCCGGAATGCGGCATCAGTTTCTCGAGCGGATATCAGCGTCCCTCGGCGCCAGGGGTGTGGCGACATTTCGTTACCAGTTTCCTTACATGGAGGCCGGCCGGAACCGGCCCGACGCGCCACCCATTCTCGAGGAAACGGTCCGGGCAGCAGTCATGAAGGCGGGCGAGATTGTTCCTGAGCTGCCCATCGTAGCGGGAGGGAAATCTCTGGGCGGGCGGATGACTTCTTCCGCCGCGGCTACCGCTCCACTGGATCGGGCCCGGGGGCTGGTGTTTCTGGGCTTTCCGCTGCACCCTCCAGGGCAGCCTGGCACTCGCCGGGCGGATCACCTCCAAGCCGTAGATGTCCCCATGCTTTTTCTCCAGGGAACCCGCGACGGGTTTGCCCGGCTCGATCTGATCACCGATGTCACCAGCCGCCTGAAATCCCTCGCCACCCTGCACCTGGTGGATGGAGCCGACCACTCGTTTGGCGTCCCCAAGAAGGCTGGTCGGTCTCAGGACCAGGTGATGGACGAGTTGGCCGAAGCCATCGTCGGCTGGGGCCGCGCGCTCAGCGGGAATGCCGTCCAGGCATGAGTTTCGAGCCTACTGTCCAGCAGCGCCGTGCCATCGAGGCCCCAATGGGCCCGATGTTGGTCATGGCGGGGCCCGGTGCGGGCAAGACCTACTGTCTAATCTGTCGGATCCAGCATCTCATCCAGAAGCTCGGAGTTACACCTCGCAGGATCCTGGCGGTCACCTTCACCAACAAGGCGGCAGAAGAAATCGCCGTGCGGCTCCGCGAAGCGCGGGGGTACGCCGCGGAAGACATCACGCGGGGGACCCTCCATGCACTGTGCTTCAAGGTGCTGCGAGACTTTCCCGAGCAGTGCGGCCTGCGTCCGGGCTTCGGGGTGGCGGATCAGGAGTACCAGCTCGGAGTGCTGAAGCGATTGCGGGTACCGGAAAAGCGACGGGCCCAGGTCCTGGCCTTGTTCAGCCTCTATCGTTTGCAGGGCCGGTTACTCGGGGAACGCGGCACGGCGTTGCTGGCCCGCTACCAGGAGCGTTTGCGCGATCGCAATCTGGCCGACTTCGACGACCTGGTTGTCCTGACCGATCGCCTCCTGCGGACCGATTCGTCGGCGGCAGCCCAGCTCCGCGCCAGGTGGGACTATGTGTTGGTGGACGAGTTTCAGGATTTGAGTCCAGTTCAGTACGGCGTGGTTCGGCAGCTGGCGGAGGGACATCGAAATCTCTTCGGGGTGGGTGACGACGAGCAGGCGATCTTTTCCTGGGCCGGATCGGACCCACATATCATCCACCGGTTCCGCGACGATTTTGGACTCACCCATCCCATTGTGTTGGACCGGAACTGCCGCTGCTCGGTGCAGATCTTCGATGCGGCCAAGCGGCTGATCGCCTGTAACCCTCGTCTGTTCGAGAAGCAGATCGAAGCTACCCGGGACTCACGGTTCGACGTGCAGGTGGAAGGGTTCGATACCGAAGAGGACGAAGTCGCTTGGCTGATCGAGGATATGAGGAGAAACCAGGCCGAGCACGGTGGCGGGTGGGGGGACATCGCGGTGCTGTACCGGTCGCATCGCCTGGGGCGGTACTTGGAGGAGCGGCTGGTCTGCTCCGGCATTCCCTGCCGGCTGGCCCAGGGACACGCTCTTACCGACGACAAAATTGTCGGCTGGGTAATAGCCTCGTTGCAGGTGATCCGGTCCCCCGACGATCCGGTTCGGCTCGGAGTTCTGGCCGAGCATGCGCTGCCGCCGGCAGTCCGGCAGGAGGTGTCAAAGAGCTTCGTTCGGGGAAAGGACCTGGTAACCAACCTCAGGAATTTTGCCGCCTCCCGGCCCCGCGGCGATGCGGATTCCCGGCGAGTGTGGCGGCTCATCTACCACCTCGAAAATCTTCGAGGCATGGCGCGCTCACATCACACCCTTCCCGGACTGGTGGACGAGCTGCTGACCCGCCCGATCGGGGCGGGCCGCAATCCTCTCGAGGAGCACCACCACGACCTGAGCGATCCGGGAGCATATCCGGGTGCCGCGTTCCTGGCGGGCCAGATAAGTCGCGCGGTTGCCGCGGGCCAGCGGATCAGCGTGGAGCCGAGTGGCGGGCTGGAGATCCCGCTGCTAGCAATGCTGCGTGCGGCGGGTGTGTCTCA
>JBJMPB010000391.1:0-3491 GCA_045803455.1 Gemmatimonadales bacterium
CCGGAGGCGGAACCGGCGGACACCTGATGCCGGCTCTTGCGATTGCCGACGCCATCAGGGAGTACGCTCCACGGCTCGAGCCGGTGCTGGTAGGCGCGACTCGCGGTGTGGAGGCCCGCATTCTCCCCGGCCGCGACTTCCGGTTTTACTTGCTGCCCACGGAGCCGATCTACCGCCGCACCTGGTGGAAAAATTTCAAGTGGCCATTCGTCGCCGGCCGGCTGCTGCGTGAGGTGGGCCGGGTGTTCGAGCGAGAGCAGCCGGCGGCCATCTTGGGAACCGGAGGTTACGCGTCGGGGCCAGCGGTCTGGTGGGCAGCCCGGCACGGCATTCCGACCGCAATTCAGGAGCAGAATGCGTATCCGGGGCTCGCCAGCCGCTGGCTGAGCCGGCGCGTCCGCCACGTGTACCTCGGTCTTCCTGAAGCTCGCCGGCTACTCCGGTTCGGAGCTGAGACGGAGGTGTTTGACACCGGCAACCCCATAACTCCGCCCTCCAGGGAAAGAAAGGAAGGGGCTCGAGCGAGGTTCGGGGTCAACGGACACCGGCCGGTCGTTCTCATCACGGGGGGAAGTCAGGGGGCGCTGGCGCTCAATCAGGCTGTAGCCGCTTGGCTGGATGATGGAGGCCCGGGAACTGCGGAGCTGATCTGGGTGACCGGACGGGGCACCTTCGAGCAGTTTCGCCGCTATGAGGCGGCGCAAGTGCACGTCTTCGATTTCCTCGATCCGATGGGTGACGCGTACGCGGTGTCGGATCTCGTGGTGTCGCGGGCCGGCATGATCACCGTGGCAGAGCTCTGTGCCTGGGGTCTCCCCAACATTCTGATCCCACTACCCACGGCCGCCGCAGATCATCAAACCCACAACGCCCGGATCCTTGCCGAGGCGGGGGCATCGCTGCTGCTGCGGCAGTCGGAGCTTACGCCGGCCCGGCTTGCCGCCACCATCAACAACCTGCTCGATGACCCCTCGGGGCGGCGGCAGATGGCTCATCGAGCCCTGAGCCGGGGACGGCCCAACTCCGCCCGCGAGATAGTGTACAAGTTATTGACACTCATTGGCTGAGCGGACTTTCAGAACCTTCAGCACCATCTTACATTAGCCCTGCAATCATGGCACTGTTCAGCCCCACGGATAAGCGTACTGTGCACTTCATGGGAATCGGCGGCGCCGGCATGAGCGCGCTGGCTCTCATAGCCTGCCGTCGGGGTGTGGCGGTGAGCGGCTGCGACGTGGATCCTACCGGCGCCGCCGACCTCCAGGCCCTGGGAGTCCGCATCTACCAGGGGCATGACGGAGCTCACCTGGCCGGAGCGCGTGCGGTGGTGGTTACAGCCGCCATTTCCCCGTCTCACCCCGAGCTGGAGCAGGCCCGTACGCTGGGGCTGCCGATTGTGCCCCGAAAGGTGGCGCTGGCCGAGTTGATCGAAGGCGGGCAGACCGTAGGGATATCCGGTACGCACGGCAAGACCACCACCACCGTCATGACCACCGAGGCGCTCACCGCGGCCGGCTTGCAGCCCACCGGAATTGCCGGGGGTAGAGTCAGTACCTGGGGAGGCAACGCAAGGATCGCCGGCGACGAGTTGTTCGTGGTAGAGGCGGACGAGTTCGATCAGGCGTTTCTCACCCTTCACCCCGCGATCGCCGTGGTGAACAATGTCGAGCCCGATCACCTGGAGTGTTACGGCTCAATGGCAGCTCTGGAAGATGCGTTCGTGGAGTTTGCCGGCCGGGCTCGAGTGGCAGTCCTGAGTGCGGACGATCCGGGCGCGGGAGAGATCGCTTCCCGGTTGAGCAACGAGGTGGTTCGATTCGGCCTGGATGCCGACGCCGACGTTCGGATCGGGGACATTGTTCAGCAGGCGGACCGCACTCTCGCCTGCGTTCGCTGGCGGACCGGCCGCTCGATTGCACTTCGGCTGCAGGTGCCTGGATTGCACAACCTGCGGAACGCGGTGGCTGCGCTGAGCGTGGTAGAGGCGTTGGGTGGCGCTTTGGAGCCCGCTGCGGAGGCGCTGAGTCAATTTCACGGTGTTGGCCGGCGGTTCGAGCGATTGGGCGAGTTCGGCGGCGTGGCGGTGGTGGATGATTACGCGCATCACCCGTCGGAGTTGGCCGCCACATTGTCGGCGGCACGCCAGGCGTTTCCCGGGCGGAGGCTGGTCGCGGTCTTTCAACCGCATCTCTATTCCCGCACCGCGGCGCATGGGCAGGCCATGGGTCAGGCACTCGCGGCCGCTGATCTGGTGTTTGTGACCGAGATCTATCCGGCACGCGAGCAGCCCATCGCCGGCGTCAGTGGTCGCCAGGTGGCTGACGCGGCCGAGCTGGCTGGAGCCGAGACCCGGTTCGAGCCCACTCGCGCACAGGTGGGAAAGACGGTGTTTCAGGAGCTCAGGTCTGGTGACGTGGTCCTGACCCTCGGCGCCGGCGACATCACCCGCGTTGCTCCCGAGTTGGTGCGTTGGCTCAGCGCCGCCTGACGCGCGGCTCGCTCCAGCGTTTTCCTCTGCAGCGTGGGTTGCAGCTCCTCGGCGGTGTGATTGCCGCGGCTCTGCTATGGTATGCCACGCCTTTGATCCTGCGGAGACTCGATTTTTTCCGGATCAGGCGGGTGGAAATTGCCGGAATTCAGTATCTTGCTCCAGCCACGATTCTCGGTGCGCTCGGGTTGGATGCGCGGTCAAGCGTCTTCGACGATTTGCTCGCCGCGGGCCAGGGCCTGAGAGCACTCCCAGGAATTCGTTGGGCGGCGGTCCGGCGGCGATTACCGGGAACTCTCGAGATCGCTGTCGAGGAAGCGGTGCCGGTGGCGCTCGCGGCGCGAGGTTCCACCCTGGTCCCGATCGACTCGGGCGGCCGGGTGCTCCCGTTTGATCCCGCTGCAACGGCTCCGGACCTGCCGATTGCCGCGACAGCAGACTCAGCTATCGCACGGGTGCTGGCAACAATCCGGGAACACGATCCTGCGTTGTTCGCCGGGGTTGGGACGGCGCGGCGGGTGCGTAACGATGTGGTGCTCGAGTGCGATGGGCGACAGCTATGGTTCGGCCCTGCGGCGACGGCGGAGGACATACGAGCGGTGATGGCGGTGGCGCAGGATCTCGCCCGGCAGGGGCGAAAGTACCGGGAGCTCGACGGACGGTTCGCGGGGCAAGTCATCGTCAGGTGGGAAGGCGCATGACTACACCTCCGCAGCGCTTGGTGGCGGCCCTCGACCTCGGCTCGACCAAAGTGGTCGCCGTGATTGCCGAGGTCACCGGCGAAGCCCGAGAGCCCGGGGCCAAGATTTTGGGACTCGGGGTGGAGCGCAGCGGCGGGATTCGGCGGGGCGTGGTTCGTGATATCGAAGAGACGACCCGGGCAATCGAGCGCGCCATGAAGAGCGCCCAGCGTATGGCGGGCGTGGAGGTGGGCTCGGCCTACTGCGGCATCGCCGGCGAGCACGTGGCGGGACGCAGCTCGCACGGCATGGTGAGCGTCACC
>JBJMPB010000335.1:0-2739 GCA_045803455.1 Gemmatimonadales bacterium
ATGATGCCGATCTGGCTCCCTCGGAAACGGCCACGCACGTCATCCCGAGCGTAGCGAGGGATCGCTTCGGGTGACGTTTGATCGAGATCTCGAATCTCGTCAGTTCAAGCGATCCCTCACTGCGTTCGGAATGACTTGCTATTCCACTCTCCTCCCACTCTCCACATCGAACCAGTGCAGCCTCTCCCGGTCGAATCGCAGCCCCACGATCTGTTCAGGCTCGACCCGCGTCTCCGGCGGCGCCACCACGCGAATAGCCGGACCCTGGTTGTTACCCCGCAGACAGAGATAGACCAGCTGCTCGCTCCCCCGTGACTCGACCAGCTCGACGTAGGCGTTCTCGTCGCCCGCCCCCGAATCAACGATCTGAATGTCATGCGGCCGGATGCCGAGGGTGGCTCCCTTCCGGGCGAGCGCAGATGGCATCTCTTCTGCCGGCAGGAAGTTCATCGCCGGCGAGCCCACAAACCCGGCGACGAACTGATTCGCCGGCCTCAGATACAGCTCCATCGGCGGCGCGACCTGCTGCAGGAAGCCGTCGCGCATCACCGCGACGCGGCTCCCCAGCGTCATTGCTTCCTCCTGGTCGTGCGTCACGTACACGACCGTGGCACGCAGGCGGCGGTGTAACCGGGCGAGCTCTGCCCGAGTCTCCACCCTGAGCTTGGCGTCGAGATTGGAGAGCGGCTCATCGAACAGAAACACCTTGGGCTCCCGCACGATCGCCCGACCCAGCGCCACCCGCTGGCGCTGGCCGCCGGAGAGCTGAGCCGGCTTCCGGTCCAGCACCGGCTCCAGCGACAGGGCACGACCCGCCTGCTCCACGCGCTGCTCGATCTCCTCGCGACCCACGCCCCGCATTCTGAGCCCGAACCCGAGATTCTCCCTCACGGTCATGTGGGGATACAGAGCGTAGGTCTGAAACACCATGGCGATGTCGCGCTCCTGCGGCGGGAGCACGGTCACATCTCGATCCCCGATCAGGATGCGGCCTCCGGTGGGCGTCTCCAGCCCCGCAATCATTCGGAGCGCGGTGCTCTTGCCGCAGCCGGACGGGCCCACCAGCACCATGAACTCGCCGTCGTTGATCTGGAGATCGAGCCCCTGTGCTGCGACATGGCCATTGGGATAGGTCTTCTTCACGCCCTCGAGACGAACCGATGCCATGGCTACCCTTTCACCGCGCCGGCCGTGAGCCCTTGCACGATCCGCCGCTGGAATGCCAGCACCAGCAGGGTGACGGGCGCCGTGGCGACCACGGCGGCCGCCAGGATCTGCCCCCAGGGCACCTGATACATCCCCCGGAACAGCGCGATGGCCACGGGCACCGTCTGGCGCTCCGGACCGAGGGTGAAGGAGAGCGCGAAGAGAAACTCGTTCCAGCTGTACACGAAGGTGAGTATCGCGGTGGTGGCCAATCCGGGCAGCGCCAGTGGAACGATGACCTCGGCAAAGGCGCGGAGCCGGCTGGCCCCGTCCACCATCGCGGCTTCTTCCAGCTCCGCCGGCAGCTGGCGGAAGAAGCCCACCAGAAGCCACACCGTAAGCGGCATGGCAAAGGTGAAGTACGGCAGAATCAGTCCGGGATAGGTGTTGATCAGTCTGAGCGAGCGAAGCAGCATGTATAGCGGCGACACCACGGAGATCTGGGGAAACATTCCCACCGCCAGGATGAACCCGAGCAGCGCCAGCTTGCCCCGGAACTGCAGCCGGGCGAGCGCGTAGGCGCAGAGCGATCCCACTCCGACACAAAACGCGGTTGTCGAGCCCGCCACGATCAGTGAGTTCCGGATCGGGACCCAGAAGTTCCGCTGGGTGAACAGCGCCCGGTAATGATCCAGCACCAGTTGCCCCGGCAGGAGCGAAGGGCCCTGAAACAACCGGGCCTCCGGGGTGAACGACGCCAGGATCGCCCAATAGAACGGAAAGGCACTCGCCACCACCAGCAGCGTCAGCGCCAGTACCGGCCACCACTTTCGCTCGCTCACCGGCGCGCTCCAGTCAGGTCGGCGCCGAGAAAGCGGACGTACACCATGGCTAGCGCAAAGGTCACCACGAACACGATGACCGATAGCGCCGAGCCATAGCCGAACTGCAGGTTCTGCAGCAGCGCGTTGAAGGTGTAGAGCGCGATGGGCTCGGTGGACGTGCCCGGTCCGCCCCCAGTCAATGCATACACCAGGTCGAACACCCGGAACGCGTCGAGCGTGCGGAAGATCAGCGCGACCAGAATTGCCGGCTTGAGCAGCGGGAGGGTGACATACTGGAACTGGCGCCACGCGCTCGCGCCGTCGATCCGGGCAGCCTCGTACAGCGAGCTGTCGATGTTCTGCAATCCGGCCAGCAGCAGCAGAGCCACGAATGGCGTGGTCTTCCAGACGTCGGCCAAAACGACCGGCACCCAGGCCGTGGCGGCCTGGATGAACCAGACGATCGGTTCGCGGATAAAACCCGCACTGACCAGTCCGGCGTTTACGATTCCGGTCTGGCCCTCGAACATGAACCGCCAGAGGAGCGCCGACACGACAGTGGGGATGGCCCAGGGCACCAGCACGGCCGCGCGAACCAGGCCTCGTCCTTTGAACGCGCGGTTGAGCGCCAGCGCCAGCCAGAGACCAATCACCAGCTCCAGGCTGACGCTGGTGACCGCGAAGAAGAGCGTGTGCCCCAGCGCGCCGATGAACCGCGGATCCTGCACCGCGTCCACATAGTTGGTCAGCCCGATGAACGGGCGCCCCA
>JBJMPB010000573.1:0-4424 GCA_045803455.1 Gemmatimonadales bacterium
GACCGACTGGGCCGGCCGAGCGTGGCAGGCCGATGCAAGCCTCTCGACGATGTCCACCTGCTCCCAAAGCCAGATCGAGCAGGATCGCTACCTGCTATTGCAGCGAACTGGGCAGGGTGAAGGCCGCTTCGGTGTTGTCCGTGGGTGTCCGCTGGAGACCGGGAAGGACCGCTGTGAATGGCACGCTAGTGGCACGGCCGGCTCGATCCGGGCCGCCCGGAACGAGACCCCGGAGCGGTCGGCCATGGTCCAGGGCTGGGCGACCAGCCCGAGACCTTGACCGGGGCGCCCTGGCGGATGTCCGGCCGGGCAGGGCGGGGACTCGCAACCGAGCCCAAGATCGTTGCGATACCGGGCGAAAATAGACCGGCCATGGGCGTGGCTTGTAGGCTCCGAGGTCCATGCGGGGTCCGACTTGACGTCGGAATTGAGGGGGTGGGACCTATGAGCAATCACGCCGACGACGGGTTCGAGGTCTACGACAGCAACGCGATGGAGTGGGGCGAGCTGTTCGTCGATCAGCTCGGCAAGGGCATCCCAGTCAAGGCGTTCACCTCCGACCCCGACACCGGCATGATGTGCCTGCTGATCAAGTACCAGGCCGGCTTCATCAACCCGTGGCACTCGCACAACTGCGCGCATGGGATCTACGTGCTCAGCGGCACGCTGCGCACCCACAAGGGTGACTTCCCCGCCGGCACGTTCGTCTGGCTGCCTGAGGGCATGAAGATGTACCACGGGGCGACCGAAGAGGCCGACTGCGTGGCGCTGTTCGTCACGAACAAGCCATTCGACATCCGCTTCGCGTTCGAGGACGAGGAGGAGGGCAGCGAGGCCCATCGGACAAGCCGCGAGCGTGCGCTGCTGACCTCGATGGAGTCGGTAACCTAGGGTCTACGGCGACCTGCCTGTGACAGGCCCGTGAGCCGTCTGAGCCTGCTAGGGCTGTGCCTGAAGCGTGCTGATGAGTCGTTCAAGCGCCGCCTTGGACTCTCTGACGGTTTCCTCAGTCAGATCATGAGCCGAGTTGCTGTAGGTGATGTACCTCTCGTGCCCGGCGAGGACCAGCGGTTCCGGACGCCGGATCCCTCGTTCCCCTGGTCCCGGCCAGGCACAGACGAAGGCCAGCGTCCCGGTGGTGGCAGATCCCGGTGGCCTGGCCGGCCCGCGCATGGTCGAATGGTTCTGGGCGGCGATTGTTGTCGTCAACTGAGTTGCCGGGCTCACCGCCGGCCCCATGGTGTCCCGAGTGAGTAGACGAGTCGGACAGCAGGGAGTTGGACACCAGCGCGTGGGCTGTCTCAGATAACCCTCGAGAAGGTTGTTCTTGCGCGGGGCGGAGTGCCGCGTAGCCTGAGAGGAGCGCCACCAGCATGCTGGACGAGGTCGAAGCAGGGGGATGGACGCCCGACCAGCTCGCACAGGACCCGTGTCCCCAAGCCGTCGAGCTTTCCCTGGCCCCCGGCGGGCGGCTGGTGTTCGTGTCCGACCTGCACTTCACCCAGAGCGGGCCGCTGGCCGACTTTCAAGCCGGGGACGCCTTGCATGATCTGGTTGCATCGATCCGCGACCATCCCGGCGACGTCATCCTGGCGCTGGGCGGCGACATCGTGGACCTGCTTCAGATCGGCGTACCACGCGCAAGGGCGGTCCCCCATATCCTGGCCGGGCCCGATGCGGTTGCCCTGGGCGCGGCCCTGCACGACCTCGCCAAGCGCCCCGGCGTGACCATCGTCTACCTGGTCGGCAACCACGACGCTGCGCTGGCCTGGCACGGGGAAGGTCGGGAGCTGGTCGTCCGCCAGTTCGCGGTGGACCATGTCGCGCTGCGCCTGCATGTCAGGCTGGAAGGACCCGACGGTGGCGACGTCCGGCTCGTGGCCGAACATGGCGACAGGCTCGACCTCTACAACCGACGCACCGACCCCTTCGATCCGCTCGACTCCCCGGTCGGCGACCACATCGTCACCGAGGTCGTCACGCGCATGGATGCCGCCAGCGAACGCCGCCCGGACCTGGCCCTTGACCAGATCAACAACGTCCGCCCGACCAGCATGGTGCCGACCTGGATGGTGGCCAACTTCTTCTACCGCTACCTCAGCCGGGCGCTCGGGGACTTCGCCCTGCCCCTGCTCGGCCTGTTCCTGCTGCTGCACGTGCCGGTCGTTGCCGTGCTCGCGGGCGGGCTGTGGAGCAGGCTGGGGATGGTCGGGGAGCTGAGCACCAGTGTCCTCCAATGGACAGTTGTGATCGCCACGGTCGACCTGGTGTTGCTGGTGGCGGTGTTCGCCTTCGTCGGCCGGAGCCTCCAGCAGGCGGTTGCGACCTATGGCGGGTCGCCATCGGAGCTGTCCGGCAAGACCGGCGAGGATAGCGCGACTCGGCGGGCCCGCTCGGCTGGCCTGCTTGGCCAGCGCGATCCCGCTGCCCGCCTGCTCCTTCACGGCCACTCCCACCAGGCTGCCTTTACCCACCTGGATGAGGGGCGGGTCGCGGTTGACTCCGGCTGCTGGATTCGCGCCCTGGTGCCGGTGCGTGCCTGGCTCGGCCTGCCCCCGGTCTTTGTTCCCAGCTACCCGTGCACCTGGATTGAGGTGCAGACCACGGCCCAGGGGGCCACCGTGGCCTTGTGGGAGCGTTTGGTCGCCATCCAGCATCGACTGAATCTTGTTGAGCGCCTGCTGATGCGAGGACCGTTGCCGACCTCCCGCGCCCAGCCAGCCAAGGTCATCGCCAGTGCGGTCCTGGCCTACGAGCCGGCCCCTTCCCACGATCGCCACAGCTGAGCAACGACCTGCCCAGCAGGTGTCGGGGGGTGTCGTACATCACCCCGAAACCTTAGACGGTCAAGCGTTCGCTCCAGATGTGTGGCCGACGTACACGATCTGGACACGAGGCTGCCACCTCACGGCCCCGCCCAGTCGCGGACGCCTCCGGCGCTCCGGTCCTCCGCGACCAGGGACCGGATCGGCTGGCCGGGCACGGCAAGGCCGATACTCACGCTCGCATAGGGCCGCCCCGTGACCATACCTGCCACCCTCGGACCATCGAGGCCCTTTGGGGTTCCTCGGCGAGGATCTGCGCCATCCGGGTATAGGGTCCCGGGCGCGGCGCCATAGGCGAGGAGGAAGGAAAAGACCCTTATCGTAGGTCACTCCCCCGACCCGAGCTCCTGTACGACCGTGCGGTAGCTGGTCGGCTCCACGGAGATATCCCCCGCGAAGGGATAGTTGAGCTCCACCACGAGGAAGAGATTGGTACCGATGATGGCCGCGAGACCGGCCACCATGACATAGTGCAGGCGGGCACTCTCAAGCCCAAAAAGCAGCGCGAACATGATCGTGATCGCGCTGGCAATCAAGATGGCGATCCACATCAGGGGCGGGAGCTTTCCCTCGCGCGCGGTGATGATCCGGTGTCTTCGCTCGTTGCTCAGATCGAGAAGGCGTGCCTCGGCCTCGTGGACGAAGGCGCGCTGAGCGTCTGTGGTCGGTCGAAGATTTTCGATTGTGGTGAACATGGCGTCGATGTTCGCCCGCACCTGTGGGCTCGCGTTCCCCTGCTTGATGGTGTCCCAATTGTCTACGACGGATTGGTTATAAGCGATGACCTCCCTGCGCAGCCTGGCCTGCGTGGCCGGGCCGAACACCCGACTCCCCTGCTCAAGAGGCGTGGCCCGGAGGGCCTCGACCGTGGTGGCGTTCTGCGCCTCAGTGAAGTGCTCCCAAAGGACAATGATGGTGAAGCCGGCGATGACGGCGTAGGCCACTCCGATGACCGCGACGAGGAATCCGGCGACCTCGTTGTGCTCCGTTTTCTTGAGTGCCGGCACAGTGCGCCGTAGGACCGCCTGGATGGCCACGATGGCGAGGGGGAATACGACGATCAGGACCACGCCGGTTATCCAGGCCGGGACGTGCGCCACGATCCAGTGAGCCACGACTTTTCTCCTCTCCTCTCCTCTCCTCTCCTCGCCCTAGGGCTCCTTGGTTTCTGGGATCTTTGAGATGGTGAGAGGATCTGCTGCGGCGTCTCCGGCGTCGGCCATGTGGTCGGCGGTAGGTACCGACGCGCTGAGAGCCCGCAGCGGCCCGTTCAGGGCCAGCGGATCTCTGTCCATCGCACCACTCCCTCTTCGGACCTCCTGGGCGATTTGTGTGTCGGGTCTGACAAGGTGAGAAGTCGCTCACTGCTGAGCCGCGTCGTCCCTGCGCCTCGTGGAGCGCTGAGCAGTCGCCGTCGCAGCGATCGTGGGACCGCTTCGCCCGCCAGGCGTGCGGCCACCTGGCTGCGGACCACGCGTAGCACCGATCGCACCGCGGACAACTCAGATCCGCCGCACCGGTGCGGTGCCGGGCGCGCCCAAGGCACCACCGATGCCAGCGGCAACCATCACACGCCAGTAGGCAAGCCGGCATCACCCA
>JBJMPB010000590.1:0-5056 GCA_045803455.1 Gemmatimonadales bacterium
GCAGGACATCAGCGGCTACATCGAGCGGCGGCAGCTCACCCGGCATCACGAGGGCATGATCGGCGATGTCGGTCCCAGCTTCGGCTACAATCGCCAGGCCCTGCTCGACTCCATCGGGCGAGTCTCCCGCGAGGTGGTGGGGAGTTATAACCGGGAGGCCGAGTCGCGAACCATTGCCAATGAGATTCAGGGCGCCTTCGCCACAACCGCGCTGGCTGAGGCCGGTGCGCTCGGGCTGGGCACCATTGTGGTCACCGTGGTAACCGGCGCTGCGGCGGATGTTACCGGCATTCTATTGGCAGCGGCATTGGCCGTCGGCGGGTTCTACGTCCTTCCCCGGAAGCGCCGCCAATCTCAACGCGACTTCCAGAGGCGAGTATCCGAACTGCGATCGGGCCTCAAAGACGCTCTCACCCGCCAGGTTCATCTGGAACTGGAGCAGTCCAGCGCGCGAATCAATGAGGCTATAGGGCCGTACCGCAGGTTTGTTCAGAGCCAGCAGCAGCGCCTCAATGAGGCCCGAGCCGAGCTGGTTGCCACCGAAGACGCCCTGCTCCGCCTGCGCGCCGAGGTCGAGAAGCGATGAGGCGGAAACCGGATCGATCTTGACGGCCTAAGACTCGGGTGGTAGCCTAGCCAACAATCCCACCGAACGAGTTCAAGGTGTTACGTCCGGTCGTTCCCCGCTTTGAGTGAGGGGATCGACCATTGCAGTCCCCTACGCCGGAGGTGGCCCATGGACGTGCTCGTCGCACTTGCCATCAGCATCGGAATTCTGATAACCGGATGGACGTACGTTGCGCTGGGGGTGGCAGCCTTGCCCGTCTGGGCCGGTATCATCGCTTGGGGGTGCTTTTTCGCGGCCGGCGGTAAGACCACCGGACTGAGTAAGACCATCGCGTCTAATCTCTCCGGAGTGCTGTGGGCCTTTCTGGCGCTGACCGCCTGGAAGAGCTTCGGGGGTGGGGTCCCGGTCCTCTCCGTCCTGGTGGGAGTGGCAGCGTTCTTCATGGTTCTCCAGGCCAAAATCCCGGCTCTCTCATTCATCCCCGGCTCGTTCCTGGGCGCCGCCACCGCGGTAAGTGTCGTTGTCGGAGCCAACGGCAGCTGGGGCAAGACCGTGATCGCGCTGGTGGTAGGAGCCATCCTGGGCTATCTGTCGGAGATGCTCGCCGGAGCCATGACTCGACGAACGCGGGGCGCTGCGGTTTAGTCGGTAATTCCACCCCAGAAACACGAATCCGGAGCCAAGTTGGCTCCGGATCTTTTTTCTGCCTGACAATCAGCATTCCTTACCAGGAATCGCTGGTCACCTTTTTCTTCCGCTTGCGCCGCAGGGCAGCTGCACTCTTGATGGCTCGAGCTTCACTGGGCTTTACGTAGTGCCGGCGCCTTCTGAGCTCGCCGAAGAGACCGGACTTTTGAAGCTTCCGCTTAAACACCTTGAGCGCGCGCTCCAAGCTGTCCTCGTCACTCAGCTTCACTTCAGTCATTCAGGGGCCCCCATCGAGAGAGAAAGCAAAGGGGCCGGCGCCAGTGCCGGCCCCCTGGAAACGGGAAGGGTTGAGTCAGGTCGGCTACCCTTCCGGTGCCGAGAGAAGCATACCCCGTGATTCCTCGTACCACAAGGCGAGCGCGGTGGCGGCAGCCGCGCCGGCCGGTTCAGCCGGAGCTGCGGCAGCCGCGCCGGTAAGCACTTCACCCTCGGTGACCTCAGGCTTTCCCAGCTCGAACACCAATGGATTTCTCAGCGTGTACTCGGCGGCGCATTGGCTGGACTCGGCCGAGCCTTCCAGGGTTTCGTAAAAACTCAGAGTCAGCACTTCCCGGTTTTCCACGCTGACGACGTAGTACCCTCTGAACCCGGGGATCTGCTGCAGGATGGGCAGAAACTCATCGTGAACCTGACGGCGCAGAAGCTCCAGCGAAGCCTTGTTGACGGCGCCGTTCTTGGGGCTGTACCGACGAATAGTGGCGTACATCTCTTCCTCGAGCACGCGCAGGAAAGGCGCGTTGATAGTGCCGGCTACGGAACGACTTCACAGCCTTGGAACATAACTGCCGTTTGCTGGGCCGGGGAGATTCTTAGCGGCTTAGCAGTCCGGCGTCCAGGATCAGGGGTGCTCCGGTGACATAGCGGGCGCGATCTGAAGCCAGATAGAGCACCGCCTGGGCTACGTCCTCCGGCTCAACCCAGGGAACCGGCAGCAGGTTGCCGGCCGAACGCTCGGCGATCTGAGCCGGAGTAAGCCCTTCCAGCGCGGCCAAGCCGTCGTTCATTGGGGTATTTACGCCCGTGGGGTGCAAGGAATTCACCCGGATGCCATACGGTGCCAGTTCGATGGCCCACGATTTGGTCAGGCCGGTAAGCCCCCACTTCGAGGCAGCATAATGACTGAGCCGCCCCATTCCCCTGAGTCCCGCAACCGAGGAATTGTTGATGATGACGCCGGACTTCTGGGCCATCATCACCGGAATCACCCGACGAGCGACCAGCCAGGACCCCTTGAGATTGATGTCCAGCATAGTGTCCCACGCTTCTTCAGTCAGCTCGTGAGCCAGACCGTAGGCACAGATGCCGGCATTATTGAAGAGAACGTCGATCCGACCGAACTGAGACACCACCGCATTGACCGCCGCCGCAATAGCAGCATCGTCGCGCACATCGCCCTGAAAGGTGAGGCACTCGGTACCGAGCCGCCGGCACTCCTCTGCCAGGGAGAGCAGGTCGTCACGATTGCCCATGTCATAGCCGGGATAGCTAAGCGGACGAGCGATGTCGAAGGCCCCAATCCGGGCGCCCTCTCGGGCCAGGGCCAGCGCGGTCGCTCGTCCCTGCCCGTGTGCCGCACCGGTGATGAAGGCGACCTTTCCGGCGAACTCTCCCATCAGCTCTGCTGACCCATGCCGGCCGCACTCTCCCGAACACCCTTGCGGTAGGGCTGGAGGTACTCGTCGAGATCCACCTCGAGCACATTGTTCACGACGTTGGTTGCCACCATGAGCGCCCCAAACGCGGTGAGGACGACGATCTGAGCCGGGGTGAAGTGAGGCGCCATTCGCTGGTATACCTCGTCGGACACCGTGAACGGAGACACCGCCAAGGCCCGGCCAAAGTCGAGCACCGCGCTTTCCCGCTCATCCAACTTGAGGCGGTCCGGGTTCTCCCCGGTTTGAATGAGCATCCGACGAAAGAACGTGGAGCAAATCAGGCAATCAGTTTCAGAGGAAATCGCGTGGGCAAACAGCGTTGTCAGTCGCTCGCCCAGAATGGGTTGGACCGCGTCTCGCAGCGGATACCACTGCATCAGCGCCTCGAATGCGGGCAACGAGTGAAGCAGCGTGCGCTTCATGTTGGTCATCCGGGCATGATTGCGAACGTGGGCGTCGGCCGCGGCTCTGGCATTAGCGGGCGCGGCTTCGATCTCGAGTGGCGCAATGCGAGGCATGGGGCAGGCTCCGGGCGAGTGACAGCAACCGGAATCAATCTATGGAGGTCAGGATGATCGGAGAAGAAGAGGTGAGTCTACCTCCTTAGAGGACTCGGCGGGAGGCCACGTGCCGCTGCAGGTACCACTTTCCCCTGGCGGTGGTGAGATCGTCGTACACGACTCCACCCGCCCCCACAGTAGAGTGAAGAATTCTGTTGTTGCCGACGTAGATCGCCACGTGGTTGACCGTGGTCCCAGTGCTGGCAAAGAGAAGGAGATCGCCAGGACGGAGTGAAGCCAGGTCGAGAGATACCGGGTTACCGGCTGATGCCTGCTCCCGGGAAGTGCGCGGCAGTTTGACACCGTGTCGACCGAACACATACTGGACAAACCCCGAGCAATCGAAGCCTGACACAGGGCTCTCACCGCCATAACGATAGTGCGTCCCCAAATAGCGCTTGGCCGTGGCCAGAACGCCGGCGGCGGTTGCATGCCCTTCGCCTGCAGTATGGGTAGGAGCTGTTGGGTGGGTAGCGGCCGGTGTAGCACGAACGCTCACGCCCCGTCCGCCAACTGTTGCAACTACAGCGATTGGTCCAAGCGTCGCCCGGACCACCGGACGCTGCACCCGAGGAAGAGCGATTGTGACCTGCGCAGCCATCACGCTCGGAGCCCCGGCCAGAAGCGGCAGGGCACAAGCGACGAGCCTCATTGGATACCTACCTTTATGTGACGGGGGCGGCTAATGCAGGAGGTGTGCCACTCTGGTGTCCGATGAGTCCCGCCTCAGTAAGAAAAAGACTTCCGCCGGTAGGCAAGCCTGCCCGCCGCTGGGCCCGGGTGAGAATCAGCCGGTCTTTGGCCCGGGTCATACCGACATACAGCAGGCGCCTGGCCTCTTGGATCTCGGCTTCGATGTTCGCTTCCAGAGCCTTCCATCCGGGCAGTTGCTGATCTTCGACCCCGACGATGTAGACCCTAGAGAACTCCAATCCCTTGGTGGAATGGAGGGTCAGTAGGTTGACTCGATCCGGGTGGGTCTCAGCTCCCATGCTGGTGGAAAGCGCCGCTCGGCTCAGGAGATCATCGATCTGCTGAGCAACCGAGTCTCCGGTGCTGGCCTGTACCAGCACCCGTAGACGCTCGACCGCCACGGGATAACGCTCCGACACAGTTCGCTCGGCCCGCAGGCGCTCCATCAGAGCCCGACCGCCAAGCCGGTCCACCACCTCCTCGATTGAAGGCGCCACCACTCCCATGCCAACCTCTCCGGCATAACTCTCTAGGCAATCGCTATAGCGGCCGAGGGTGAAGGGCCGGGTGATATCCCGGAGCAGAGTTTCCTCCTCTCCGTCTCCGCGGGTGGGATCTACCGCGAGGGCGAGACCCAGCTGATCGAGCAGGTTGACCGCCGCGATCTTCCGGGCGCGTCTCATTCTCAGCTCGTTCAGCGCGGGCACCACTCCAGCCAGCATGTAGGCATCATCGAAGGCGTGGTGCGCGCGACCCACCTCTACATTGAATCGGGCAGCCAGCTCGGTCAGTCTGGCGCTGCCTTCCACCAGCGACCTGGCCAGCGGTAGGGTGTCGTAGAAGACCAGGTCGTCAATGCCGGAGAAGTCTCG
>JBJMPB010000618.1:0-5478 GCA_045803455.1 Gemmatimonadales bacterium
CGCTCCCGGGCTGACGCGCGACCAGTTGCTCGAGCTGTACTACTACATGCGGCTCACCCGCTCGCTGGAAGAGCGGCTGGTCAACCTGTACCGGCAGACCAAGGTGGTGGGTGGACTCTTCCGCTCGTTGGGCCAGGAGGCTGACGCGGTGGGGTCCGCCTACGCGCTGGACCGCTCCAAGGGCGACGTTCTCTCTCCGCTGATCCGCAATCTCGGCTCCATGCTGGTGCAGGGCGCCACTCCGCTGGAAATCCTACGGCAATACATGGCCAAGGGCGACTCACCCACCCGGGGCCGCGAGCTGAACATTCATTTCGGTGACACGGTGCGCGGGTTCATCGGCCAGATCTCTCATCTGGGCGACATGGTGCCGGTCATGGCCGGGGTCACCCTTTCGTTCAAGCTCCGGAACGAGCCACGGGTGGGGCTGGTATACGTAGGCGACGGGGCCACTTCCACCGGGGCATTCCACGAGGGGATCAACTTCGCCGCGGTCCAGCGTTGTCCCCTGGTGGTGATCGTGGAGAACAACGGGTACGCCTACTCGACTCCCACCAGCAAGCAGACCGCCTGCTCCAGTTTCAAGGACAAGGCGATTGGTTACGGGATTCCGGGCGTGCGGGCAGACGGGAACGACGTGGTGGCAACGTACCAGGTGACCAAGGAGGCGGTGGACCGGGCGCGGGCGGGAGAAGGCGTCACCCTGATCGAGCTGGTCACCTATCGGCGAAAGGGCCACGCGGAGCACGACAACCAGTCGTACGTGCCGACCGGCGAGATCGACCGGTGGGCTAGGGAGAACGATCCGGTTGACCGCTACATCCGCGAGCTCAGCACGCAATACGGATTTTCGACCAGCGATCTGGAGGCGATCGATACGCGGGTCAAGCTGGAGATCGATCGAGCCACCGACGAGGCGGAGACCTCGCCGGCGCCCGAGCCGCTCAACGCGCTCACCGGGGTGTACGCCGATCCGGCCGCGGCGCCGGTGCTCTGGTTCCGGGAAGGCATTCGATCGGTGGTCGACCGTCACGAGCGCCCGGCGAGCTGGGGAACCCACGATGGCTGAGACCACCTATCTCGAGGCCATCCGGCAGGGATTGTTCGAGGAGATGGAGCGCGACCCCGAGGTGCTCTGCCTGGGCGAGGACATCGGTGCGTACGGCGGCGCGTTCAAGGTTACCGAAGGGCTTCAGGCCCGCTTCGGCGAGCGGCGAGTGATCGATACGCCACTGTCGGAGGCGGCCATAGTGGGCGCGGCGGCGGGAGCCGCGCACATGGGCATGCGTCCAGTTTGCGAGATGCAGTTCATCGACTTCATCTCCTGTGCTTACGACATGCTGACCAATTATGTCGCAACCGCCCGCTACCGCGCCTTTCTACCGTGTCCCATGGTGGTTCGGGGACCCAGCGGCGGGTACGTTCGGGGAGGGCCATTTCACTCGCAAAATCCGGAGGCGGCTTTTCTTCATACGCCCGGGCTCAAGATCGTTTATCCGGCGACGGCCAGCGATGCCAAGGGCCTCTTGAAGGCCGCCATCCGGGACGACGACTGCGTTCTTTTCTTCGAGCACAAGTATCTCTACCGCCGGATCAAGGAAGAGTTACCCAGCGGCGATCACGTGGTCCCGATCGGCAAGGCCCGGCTGGCGCGAGAAGGACGCGATTTGTCGATCATTACCTATGCGGCCACCGTGTGGAAGTCGCTCGAAGCGGCCGAGCAACTGGAGCGGGAGGACGGACTGTCCGTCGAGGTGCTGGATCTTCGGTCGTTGTCACCCATGGACGATGAGGCGATCGCGGCAACGGTGAAGAAGACCAGCCGGGTGCTGATCGTGCACGAAGACACCGTCACCGGTGGAGTGGCCGGCGAGATTGCCGCACGGATCAACGACCTCGCATTCGAGTGGCTGGATGCGCCGATCAAGCGAGTGGCCGCGCACGACGTTCCTCTTCCCTACGCCCCACAGCTGGAGGACTTCGTGTTGCCGCAAACGGCGGATATTGTGAGGGCGGCCAGGTGGATGGCGGCGTACTAGCTCAGTCCAGAGTCGCCAGTCGCCAGTCGACAGATGAGGGTTTAACGTTGTTCTATCACCAGCCACATCGGCTGATGACTAGCGACTGACGGCGGCGGACTGGTGACCAGGTGGGAGTACATCGATGGCAAAAATAGACGTAATCATGCCCCAGATGGGCGAGTCGATTGCCGAAGGGACGCTGTCCCGCTGGATCAAGAAGGTGGGAGACACGGTCCAACGGGATGAGCCGATCTTCGAGATCTCGACCGACAAGGTCGATGCCGAGATCCCGGCCCCCAATGCAGGAGTGCTGGCGGAGATTCTGGTGCAGGAGGGTCAGACGGTCTCGGTCCAAACCGTAGTGGCCCGGATCGAAACCGATGCCACTGCCGGTACCGCGGCAAAGCCCGCCGCACCGGAGAGCCCGCGCCCGCCGGCACCACCGCCCAACGCGCCGGCACCGTCCAAGCCTGCGACTCCCTCTGGGGCGCCTCCCGCTCCAGTTGCTCCCGCACCATCGGCTCCTCCCAAGGGTGGCTACGGCGGCACTCAGCCATCGGCGCCGCCGCCAAGGGGAGTTCCCGCGGCTGCCAGCTCAGAGGCTCGGACCGTGGCAGATGCCACCGGCGGGAACGGGGCGGCGGAGACCGCCGAAGATCGGCTGCGGCGGAAATCGACCCCGGTGGTTCGGCGCATGGCCGCCGAGCACAATGTGGATATCAGCGCGGTACCCGGTACCGGACTCGCGGGGCGGGTGACCAAGAACGACATGCTGAGCTACATCGGCGGGGAAGAAGGGAAGCGGGGAAGCGGGGAAGCAACTGCTCCTGCCACCGCTGCCGCTTCCGCGTCTCCTCCCGTCCCCGCCTCCCCGCTGCCGCCTGCTCCGCAGGTGGCACCGTGGGAAGGCGACCGGGTCGAGCCGTGGTCGCGGATCCGGAAGCTCACGGCGGACCATATGGTCATGTCGCGGCGGGTCTCACCCCACGTCAACACCATCTTCGAGATCGACTACACCCGCGTGGTCCAGATTCGGGCCCGGCGGAAGCAGGAATACGCGGAACGAGGGGTGAACCTGACCTACCTCGCGTTCATCACCAAGGTCGTGGCCGATAATCTCCGGAAACATCCGGTGCTGAACTCGGCCGTCTCCGGTGAGAGCACGTTATTCCGGCGCGACATCAATATCGGGATCGCGGTGGCCCTGGAATGGGGCTTGATTGTGCCGGTCATCAAGCGGGCCGATGAGCTGTCGCTCCTTGGCGTCGCCCGCGCCATCAACGATCTGGGAGAGCGGGCCCGGACCAAGAAGCTGAGCCCCGACGAAGTCCAGAAGGGGACATTCACCATTACCAATCCGGGGGTATTTGGGTCGGCCATCGGCACGCCCATCATCAACCAGCCCCAGGCGGCCATTCTCTGCGTCGGCAGCATCGAGAAGCAACCGGCGGTGATCACGGTGGACGGCGCCGACATGATCGCGGTTCGCACCAAAGGGCTTCTGTCGCTGGCCTTCGATCACCGGATCGTGGACGGGGCAGACGCCGACCGCTTCATGGCCGATGTCAAACAGGGTCTGCAGGACTTTCCCGAGAGCGGGGCCTGATGCCGCGGCGGGTCATCGAGGTGGACGGCCAGCAGTGGGAAGTCTCGGTCAGCGGCCGGGTCACCCAGTACGTCAAGGATGAGTTTGGCCTGGTCTTCACTCGGGGCATCGGGGCGCAGCAGGAGCGGAGGGTCGTGCGCTATTCTCCGCTCGGCGCCAAGAGCCGGGAGACGTCGCTGGGACAGCTGAGCGAGCAGGAACTGAAGGAGCTGCTCCGTCACTCGCAGCCCTCCTGGACCGCGCCCGAGATGGGGTATCGGCGCTGAGCTCTCCCGCGGTCTCCGGGACCGTCGACCTGCACGTACACTCGACGGCCTCGGACGGAAGAGTGTCGCCGGAAGGAGTGGTCCGTCGCGCGCGGGACGCCGGTCTCAGCGCGATAGCGCTCACCGATCACGATACCCTCGCTGGAGTACCCGAGGCACTAGCAGCTGGAGAGCGCTACGGCGTCCGAGTGGTGGCCGGTTGCGAATTCTCCGTGGCCGCGCCCTGGGGCGAGATGCACGTTCTGGGATACCTGCTCCCCTCGCAGTCGGCGGAACTGGAGGTCTTTCTCGAACGCTGCAGAGCAGATCGGGTGCGGCGGGCCCGGGAGATGGTCAGCCACCTGCAGCGGCTGGGGCTGGACCTATCGTTCGAGAACGTGCTGCAGGAATCCGGCGACGCCGCCGTGGGACGCCCCCATGTGGCTCGCGCGCTGGTGCGACAGGGCGGCGCCGCCAACGCCAACGATGCCTTCGACCGCCTCATCGGGCGGGGCCGTCCGGCGTTCGTCGAGAAGACGCTCCCGAGTTTTGCCGAGGTGGCTTCGGTGGTGCACGCGGCGGGAGGTGTGGTCTCGATCGCGCACTTGAAAGACCGCGGTACCCGCGAGACCGTTGAGCGATTCAAGGGAGAAGGCCTGGACGCAATCGAGACTCGGCACCCGAGCCACGATCCCGACCTGCGGGCGCGGCTCACCGATATCGCCCTCCAGCTGAACCTTCTCCGCACCGGCGGCAGCGACTGGCATGGCGATCCTGAGCCCGGTACAACTCACGGGACCATGGGCTCACAGCAGGTGCCGCGGGAGTGGCTGGATCGATTGGATGAGTGGAAGAATCAACCTGAGAGAGCGGTGGCTTCATGACCCTGCTGCAACCTGGCTCGCCGGCACCCGAGTTTTCGGCCGACGCCTCTGATGGACAGCGGTACCGGCTCACGGATTTGCTGCAGGAGAGCCGAGTCCTGCTGGTCTTCTATCCCGGCAACAATACACCGGGCTGAAACCGCCAACTCTCCGCCGTGCGCGACGAGATCGAGACCTTCACCAGCCATGACATCCGCCCGTTCGGGGTAAACCCCGCATCGGTGGAGAGCCATGCGAATTATGCGGCCAAGCTGGGGCTGCCTTTCCCTCTGCTCTCGGATACGAACCTCGCCATCAGCCGTGCCTACGGCACGCTGAAGCCGGACGGCAAGGGAGTTTCCCGTTCCGTCTGTCTGATCGACCGCAACGGGCTGGTGCTCTATAGCCAGGCCGGAGCACCGGGAGCTGAGCTGGTGCTCGAGAGTCTGGCACGTTGAGCTCCAAGCCTGAATTCACCGACAAGGTGGTATTGGTCACCGGGGTGGGCCGCGCGGGGCAGATCGGAAACGCCGTTGCACTCGCTTTCGGAAAGGCGGGCGCAAAGATCGTGGCCTGCGACCGGAATGCGGTCGGTGTGGCCGAACGGGTTCGGGAGTTCGCCGCCCAGGGGGTGGATGCCCGGCCCTGCGCCGGCGACCTCACCCAGTCGGACATCGCGGCACTCGCGGTGGAAATTGCCCTCAAGAACTTCGGTCGGCTGGATGTGGTGGTGAACGTGGCCG
>JBJMPB010000629.1:0-3747 GCA_045803455.1 Gemmatimonadales bacterium
GAAGCTCGTGAATATCGGTGGTAGTGCTTACCGAGATACTTGTGGCTCCAATGTGCCGCTCCTGGGCTGCTTCGTTAGACGAGCCGAAGCGTCCCCAGTTCAGCATGTGGCTGTAGATGGGTGACAGCGTCTGCCGGGACAGAATCAGCTGGTCGCGGGGCGCGTCTTCAGCACCGCGCAGATCGAGCACGCTCTCGACCAGCCGATAGTCATACAGGTCGCCGCCACCGCGACCGTCGTAGCCACTGCTGAAGTGCAGGAGCAGATCGCCTTCCGTTCGGTTATAGCGCCAGGACTCGTTGGGCATGGCGCCAAAGATGAACGGCCGGAGCCGCTCGGCAGGCTCGCCCTGGCGTATGTAGATGATTCCGCGATCGTCCACTTCCACGCTGCCGGACCGAAACGCGTCCTGCGGTCCGTAGAAGCGGCGGCTCACGGTGAGGGGAAAGTGGGTTCGGGCAAACAGCAGGCGACGATAGTGCTCCCGTAGCCGTTCACCCTCGGGACGCAGATCGAAGTGGTCACGATCGGTCCAGAAGCGATGGAGAAAGGCAGCCCGCCACTGCCCCCGCAGGCTGTCGAACTCACGAAGCACCGAGTCGGCCGCCATCACCTGGAGGTCAGCCCGATACTCCGCGATTGCCTCTGGGTCATCCAGCGCCGCACCCTCATAGTACGGAGCGTCTCCCGATGCTTGACCCAGGGCCAGGCGGCAGCGCGCAAGCTCCAGCAGGCCCAGCGCGCGGTTGCCGCCACTAGCGAGAAAGCGCTCGAACGCGGAAGCGGCCACCCGAACACTGCCCGAGGCGCGCTCGACTCGGCCCCAGACGAGGAGGAGATCGTGCGGCGCCTCGGGGACCAGCGCAATGGTGCGACGCAGTAGATCCCGGGAGGTCCGCAGACGCGTGGTATCGAGCAGCGAAAGATCGACCTGGGCCATAGCGATGGCGGCTGCCACGTATGTCGGATCGATTCCCAGTGCCTGGCGATAGGCCTCGCTGGACTGTTCCAGGGTTCCCAGGCCTACTCGGCTCCCCATGCGGAGCATGTCCCGCATCTCCCACTCCGACCGCTTGGCCTTGGCCAGACCCAGACCGAACCAGGGAGCGGCATCTCCAGCGTGCTGCCGGATTGCCCGGCGGAACCGGCCGATTGCGTCGCTGAAATCGGGGTCGTCACCCAACTCTCCCAAGCGGATGCCGATAATGCCGGCACGGACCGGGTCATCGCTGTGCCGGAAGAGCGCCCGGAGCCGAACCGTATCGCTGAGATGCCCGACTGAGTCTTGGATCCGCTCGAAGTCGGACCGCGAGCTCGAGGTCTGGGCGGCAAGAAGCAGGGTATGGGAAGTAAGCAGGACCAGAAGGGCGCTGGTCGATCGGTTTGCCATGGAGATCCCTCTGTAATCTGACGTCTCAGGCCGAGCTACTTACACCCCTTTCTCATCCAGCAGGCGAAAGAAGTCGTCTTTGGATCGCAGATCGGCGAGGCGCTCGGGGACGTCCCCCTCCTTGGCAAGCTGCGCAATTTTCCCGAGAACGGGAAGGTACTGGTTGGAGATCTCCAGTGGCGGGGCAACAATCAGAAAAAAATTGCACACCGGTTTTCCGTCGATGGCCTGGTACTCCACGCCCTCATTCCGGTGCCCGAAAGCAAGACGGAGCCTGCTGACCACCAGCGAGCGACAGTGGGGAATGGCTATGCCTCGGCCGATCCCCGTTGATCCCAGATTTTCCCGTCGCTGGATGATTCGGAGCAGGGTGCCGGAAGAACGCTCATCCATCCGCAGCAATCCCACCAACTCGGCCAGGATGTCGTCCTTCGAGCCCGCGCGGAGCTGAAGATTAACGGCGTCGGGGCTGAAGAAATCCTTGAGGTGCATGGCCCGGGCAACCTAATTCCGCGGCCAGGGGGTGTCAAAGTCGCTCGTGGCCAAGTATTTTATCGCCATGCAGTTGCCTTATCCCTCCGCGCATCCCTTTCCGCTGATTCTGGCACCGATGGCCGGAATCTCGGAGGCACCCTTCCGCCAGATTTGCCGGCGAATGGGCGCGGATGTCGTGTTGTCCGAATTTCTGTCCTCCGAGGCCATTCGGCGGCGCATCCGGAGCACCCTCGAGGGCGCTGAGTTCGAGCCCATCGAACGGCCCATCGGCATCCAGATCTACGGCTCCGATGCCAACGCCATGGCGGAAGCAGCCGCTCTCATCACCGAGCACTACCAGCCGGAGTTCATCGATATCAACTTCGGCTGTCCGGTGAAAAAGGTGGTGCAGCGCAACGGGGGATCCGGCTGCTTGAGGGACATGGATCTGGTGACCCGCATCATCCGTGCGGTCATCGGGGCCACTCACCTGCCGGTGACGGTGAAAACCCGGAGTGGATGGAACGACCAGACTCGGGACCCCGTCTCCATAGCCCTGCGGATGCAGGAAGCCGGGGCCAAAGCTTTCACCCTGCACGCCCGGACCCGCACCCAGATGTTCTCCGGCAAGGCAAACTGGGACGAGATCGCCAGTGTAGTGGAGGCCCTGGATATTCCGGTGATCGGCAACGGCGACCTGGAAACAGCGGCCGACATTGTGCGGATGCGAGAGCATACCGGATGCGCCGGGGTTATGGTTGGGCGGGGAGCGTTCGGCAATCCCTGGCTCTTCCGCGACGGGCAAGCCTTGCTGGCTGGAGCGGGCGCTCCGCCGCTCCCATCGGCGCAGGAGCGATTTGCCGTGGCGCTCGAGCATGCCCGGTTGGCCATTCGGCTTCAGGGAGACACTCGGCGAACCGTGATGGAGTTCCGCAAGCACCTGGGTTGGTACACCCGAGGCCTGCATGGGTCCAGCGCCCTCAGGCAGCGCCTCTTCCAGATCGAATCGATCGGGGAAGCCGAGGCGATCTTCCTCGAATATCTCGAGCCTGTCGCCCAGGTGGCGTGACCGCCGAACAGATCGAAGCTCTCCTTGCCGAGGTTGCGGCCGGCCGAATTGCCCCACCCGCGGCGCTCGAGAAGCTGCGGCACCTTCCCTTTGAAGATCTCTCCTTTGCCCGTATCGACCACCACCGCGAGCTTCGCCAGGGTCAGCCCGAGGTGGTTTTCTGCGAGGGCAAGACTCCGGACCAGATTGTAGCGATCTGCGAACGGTTGGAGGCCGCCTCCGGATCTTTTCTGGGGACTCGCGCCTCCGAGGCGGTTGCCCAAAGGCTACGGGAGCGCTTCCCGCGGCTGATCTGGAATCCTACCGCGCGTATCGTGCACCTTCCGGCTACCCCGTCTTCGAACCGCCCCGCAACCGGCCCCATTCTCGTGATCTCCGCCGGCACCAGCGATCTCCCGGTTGCGGAGGAGGCGGCAGTGGTGGCCGAAGCCTACGGCCATACCATCGAGCGGCTGGTCGATGTAGGCGTAGCCGGGTTGCATCGACTGCTCGCTGCGAGCGATCAACTGCACCGGGCAAAGGTCGTCATTGTGGTGGCTGGAATGGAGGGCGCCCTGCCCAGCGTGGTGGGCGGGATGCTGCGGGTACCGGTGATCGCGGTTCCCACCAGCGTGGGGTACGGGGCTTCATTTGGAGGACTGGCCGCTCTGCTGGGGATGCTCAACTCCTGTGCGGCCGGGGTAACGGTGGTCAATATCGACAATGGATTTGGCGCCGCGGTTGCGGCCAGCCGGATTTTCCGCTCATGACACTCCGAACCATCATCAGCAGCGAGGAGCCAAAGTTTACCTGGGTCGACGTGGTGCAACCGTCG
>JBJMPB010000372.1:0-6324 GCA_045803455.1 Gemmatimonadales bacterium
GGGGTAGATGGCGCCTGACCAGCAGATCGAATGCCGACCGATCTCCCGCCTGTACCCGGGCAATCAGGTCGCGTTCGTCGTTGACCTCTGTGACGTCAGACAGAACGGCCGCCAGCACCTGTTCCATGTTCAGGCCGCTCCTTCAGTCCAGGCGAACCTAGCGATGACAATCTCCTGTTCCAGGCGGCCACAAGCCCGGGTTGGGCTGGTTCATGCGCGGTCAACCCCATATACGGGCGCAACTCACGGGTGTTGGGCAGGGCTTCTGCCCAACGTTTGCCGTCCGTGCCGCGTACACCTCCCTGCAGTCGAAAACTGAGTAGCCCATGACCTTCAGTTTGTCCCAGCCCGGAGAACCCGGCAACGAAGAACCTCAACTGGAGCCCTATATGTCTCGCCCTTCATATTCCATCCTCTCCGTGCCCCTGCATCTAGCCCGGGTACTGGTCGGGTTCCCCCTCTTGCTTGGTCTCGGCGCCGGAGCGGCCCAAGCCCAGGGTAGCTCGGATCCCGCCGGCGACCATGGCGGTCCGCCTCATCATCACCACATGCAGCGTTCGGCCGCCCTGGATGGCCCTCCCGCACCGGCGATCCTGCGAGATTCTATTCAGCTGAGCGGCAAGGCCCTGCAGCAGTATACCCAGCGATATGAGAGCCACATGGCGTCAACCAAGGCCAGCCGAGACAGCCTCCGGGCCAGCATGCAGGCCGCCCGCGCTGCATTCGAGAAGGGAGACCGTTCGGAAGCTCGATCCCGGCGGGAAGGGCTGGAGAAGCAGTGGAAGCAGTTGGCCGACCAGGACACGAAGTTCGAGGCCGGTCTTCAGGACATCCTGACGAAAGACCAGCAAACCCGCTACCAGCAGCTCCAGGATAAGCGGAAGCAGGAAGCACGAGACCAGTGGCGGCATCACCATGGCGACCGTCGCCCGCCGGCTGATTCGGCAGCACAGAACAGGTGAGGAATACAATGGATCTGGATGACATCCCAATTGGCCGGGTTCTGAACCGCCGAGAGGCGCTGGCATTTCTCGGAGCTACCGGAGCGCTCCTGTTCTTTGGCTGCTCAGACTCTACAGCCAGCAGCACCGGCAGTGAGGGCAATTCATCCTGCCTGGTGCGGCCGGAGCTTACCGAGGGCCCGTACTATGTCGATGAGGAGCTGAACCGGTCTGATATCCGAACCGATCCCGGCACCGGGATCGTGAAGCCCGGGGCGCTCCTGGCCTTGACCTTTAATGTGACTCGAGCGACCTCCTCCGCCTGTGAGCCGCTGGCCAACGCCCTTGTCGACGTCTGGCATTGCGATGCGCTGGGGCTTTACTCGGATGTCAGCGACCCGGGTTCGACACCGCAGGCCAGAAGTTCCTCCGGGGCTACCAGGTGACCGGCGCCGACGGAGTCGCCCGTTTCACGACCATCTACCCGGGCTGGTACCAGGGCCGAGCGGTGCATATCCATTTCAAGATTCGATCCTCGGCTTCGGCGACCGCAGCCTACGAATTCACCTCACAGCTGTTCTTCGATGACACCCTTACCGATCAGGTCCATGCCCAGCAGCCCTATGCGGCAAAGGGCCGGCGGGATCTGAGGAATTCGGGGGATGGCATTTTCAACCAGGGTGGGGCCGAGCTGGTCCTCGCGGTAACCCCGACCACTGAGGGCTACGCCGCGACCTTCGACATCGCGCTGGATAACGCCTAGCATGAAATCGAACGCCCCGCCGGCTGGCGGGGCGTTTGCATCGCTGGCCGGCGCGACTCAGCGTCCGGCAGGCCCGGCACCTTCCTGCTGATGTGCCTCGACAAACCACAGCCACTTATCGACGCCACGAGAGATCTCGGTCAGAATATCGGCGCCATCGGCGTCTCCCAGCTCGTCCAGCTGGTCGATTCCTTCCCGGCAGCCCCGGCCGAATGAGGCGAGCGCAGTGGAAAGGGCCTCCACGTGGTCCTGGCCACTACTGATCTCCAGGGGGTATTCTCGCAGCGTGGACCGTTCGGCAACGCAGCGCGCGGTGCCCTCGGCAACTCCTCCCAGCTGCACTAGCCGCTCAGCCAGCAGATCTACGTATTCCTCGACATCGGTGTTGATATCATCGAACAGTTTGTGCAGTCCGATGAAGCTCGGCCCCTTCACGTTCCAGTGGGCCTGCTTGCACTGGGTCTGGAGGTCTATGCAGTCAGCCAGTCGCCGATTGAGCAGCTCTGCAATCCGGCTCCGGGCGTCGGCCGGAATGTCGTTCTTGGTAGAGAACAGGTGGCTGGAATCGGTATCCCGCGAAGCACGGGACGTGTGCTGCCGGTTGGAAGGTGCCGCGGTCTTCGAGATCATGGATGGACTCCTGAGTGAATGAGAATCAGAGTCCGGAGTTTAGCATTGACGGGGAACTGATTCTGTGACTCAGATCGCTTGCCGGCTCCAGGGACCATCCACGCCAGAGTACCAGATGTTCAGGAGAGGACAGACCCCACCGGATGCCGAATCCAATACCCTGCAGCTGGGCAATGACGCGGTCGGTTCCGTCTGGGCCAATGAGCCGGTCGGGGGACTCGAGCACGATCCGGGTGACGGTAGGGAGCTCGGCCCCGTCGAAGAGATCTGGTTCGGCCCCTTCCTCATCGACCACCAGAAGAGTGGGCTGGATTTTCGCCACCACATAATTCAACGCTCTACCCGAAACCTCCACCGGCCGCGCCCCAGCCCGCCGCCGCACCACCGAAGCCGAGATGGAATGTTCATCGCGGTAGAGGGTAACCCTGCCCGGCTGGGCCCCCACGGCACAAATCTCGAGTGAGGGCTCCACGTCGTTCAGTTGATAGGTTTCCCGGATACACGGTTCCAGGTCCGGATCCGCCTCATAGGCAAAAACCCGCTCTGAGCCTATGCGCTTGGCGCAATAGGCTGATACCAGGCCCAGACCGGCGCCAAGGTCCAGTACCGTGTCATCGGGTGCGAGGAGCGTGCCCAGAAGCTGCAACTCATCCCGCTGAGTCCTCCCTCTGCTCAGGGCCTTTTCCACCCTGCGGGACATGTGGCGCCCAGCACGGATCTGAATGCCCTCGATGGTAATCGAGGTCCGCCGGGTAACCCGCCATTGGTAACCCAACCAGCTCAGGGCCCGGTGGAACACTCTCCGCACGGGGCCCCGGGAGTAGGAGGACATACCTGATCAATCTACCTCTCCCGCGACGAGGCGAGCCGGACTATGCCGCCCTCAGACGGAAAATTTCGTCGGGAGAGCCGAGCGCAAGCCGCCGTTGCTCCCGGGGCAGCACCCGTGCGGCAAGAGGCTCCTGAGCGAGCTCAAAGGCCTCAAGGGCTTCCCGTTCGGCTTCGGGCACGTCGGTCCATCCGTTGTAGTCGCAGCTGAACACCGTTGCTTCTCCCACCCTTAACCTACCGGCCAGCGAACCGCATGGTTCAGTATGAACCTCAACAGCACTGGAAGGGTTGCAAGCAGTGTACCGAAGCTGGAGCGGATCCCCGGGCACGAAACCTGGCCGGTAGGGGCGGTTTCCCGCAGAATGGATCTGGGGGTAAACCACGTTGACACCCGGTAGGTACCGGGCCTCTTTGGTAGTGGTCAGAGCGAGCCACGCAGAGGAACCCTCATTCCCGGAAGTCCCATGTCAGATCACGTGTACAAGACGATTGAGTTGGTGGGATCCTCGAACAAAGGCATGGAAGACGCGGTGGAAAAGGCCATCGCGAAGGCAGCCTCAACCGTGCGAAACCTGCGGTGGTTTGAGGTGCTGGACACCCGCGGGCACATCGAAGGAGGTCGAGTAGCCCACTGGCAGGTTACCCTCAAGCTCGGCTTTACTCTGGAGGATTAGCTAGGGTCGAGTCAGCCGGCAGACCTGAGGCGACTCCTCACCGGGGGGCGCTGATCTGCCATCTCCGGTCTATAGGTGGGGGGATCAATCTCCTCCGCGCTGTAGCCCAGCGCGTCTGCGAGCGTGTGGACGTGAGTATCCCACTCATTTCGGAGCCGAACGTAGCTGGAGGCCCCCTCCTCCTCATCGGCGATCGTGTGAATGCCCGCGTCCCGCAACCGCCTGAGCGCCGCAAAGTACCGGCGGCCTCAGCGCTCCGCCGTAGCCTGATCGAGTGGGGGCTGTTCCCGCAAATGTGCCTCAGGCAGGAATGCCTCGCCCAGGCCGGTGACCAGATCGAGCGACCCGTGCCAGAGCTGGGTCAGCGACACTGACTCCTTGAGCCAGGCATGCTTTCGGTCATCCAGGCCACTCTTGATCAGCGAGACCGCATCGAGGGTGAGCAGCGCAATGCGCGAGACCGCATACTGAGCATCAGGAAAACGAAAATAGAACAGCACCGGGTAGAAGTGATGAGACTCCTTGACCCCGGCGACCTGTGAGGCCATCTCCGACAGATTTGTGTAGCCGCCCGCCGCCTGGTTTTCGGGCGCGAGACCGACCAGGATCTCGACCGCGTCCGCTGTTTGCGCCGAAGCCAGATGGAGGGCAAACGCGGTAGCATTCCGGCGGTATAGCGCATTGTAAACCTGGAGCAGGTAGGTCACCGTGAGCGAGATGACCGACATGCCTACCAGGGAATTCACCAGAAACAGGAGCCTGAATCCGGCGGTTTTAGGTTCGAAGTTGCTTCCGCCCACGATCGAGATGCTCCCGCCGCTGGCGTATAACGCAGTGGCGAAATCGTGTGGTGTCGGGCCGCTGGTCTCGGTAACCGAGCTCCCCAGCTTGGGGTGAATGATCAGGGCCATGCCGAGCGTGAGGGAGAGTCCCCAGACGATCAGCACCGTCACCAGAATGATGGGCCCGCAAAAAGAAAGCAGCTTTCCCGCCCGCCGGCCGAAGGGGCGTGCAGCCCCCGGAAGGCCCGCCAGATTACCCGGGCCAGGCGCGGACTGAGTACACCGGCGCCAATTCTGGCGTAAAGCACTGCCAGGAATACATCGACCAGGATGAAGAGAACCAGCGCGACACCGATCGTCTGCTCTAGCCAGCTGGGCACCGGGCCGCCTTACCGTCAGAGGGTTGCCGAACCGATCATGCCGGAAAGGTAGGGTGCTGAGTCCCATGGTAAATGGCAGTCCTGCGGAAGGGCCCCTTGCCGAGGGAAAGGCTTCGAGTGAGCTCCGGATCCGGCGAGCGGTATCGGCAGACGCCCCGATGCTGGCCCGGCTGCGCTATGACTTCAGGCGGGAGCTCGATCCGGTGGAGGAGCCTGAGGACGCTTTCCTCCAGCGGTGCACTGCTTGGATGTCGGATCGACTGCAGCCAGGTGGAGCCTGGCGCTGTTTCGTCGCCTTGCTCCGCGATTGCATGGTTGGAACAGTTTGGCTCCAGGACATCGAGAAGCTTCCCAATCCGGTGGGGCATTCCGAGCTGCATGGCTACGTCAGCAGCGTCTATGTGGTTCCCGAATCGAGAGGCTCGGGTATTGGGTCGGCCCTGCTCCAAGCCTGTTTGGCCGATGCCGACGCCCGAGGGCTCGACGCGTTGTTTCTCTGGCCATCCGATCGCAGCCGCCCGCTGTATCACCGGCATGGGTTCGAGGCAGGTGACGATCTGCTGCAACGACGACCCTGACGAGCTATGGCTGCGTCTGCGCCGCGCTATCTCCCGCTGTCGGACTGGGCGGCGTTGAGGTTCCTCCCCTCAATGCGTAGACAATCCAGACGACAACGATCAACAGCAGCGCCCAGAGCCAGACCCGCTTCAGGCTTCGCTGGGAAGCAGGCTCAGTCATATCCACCTCCGTTTGAGGAATTATCCATCCGGTGGAAGCATACCTCCTGAAACGAAAAACGCGCCGGAGAGGAACCCGGCGCGTTTCGTTGGCATGACGCTGCGGCTTAGATCACCTTGCCTCGGCGGACCCGGAAGTCTACCACGTTCTTCATCCATGACCAGAGAGAATCCTGCTGCTCCGGCCGGCCGGTGGAGACAAAGTGCCGGCGCCACCCCTCCATCACTTCCGCATCCTGGGTCCAGAGCCGCACGCGCTTGCGCGGCACGTTCTGCTCCCACCGCTGCGCCACCTTGGGGGACGCATACAGCAGGCGGACCGTGACGCTCCGAGAGAGGTACTCCAGCGGGGTCATGTTGATGCGACGGTAGAGCTCATCCCCTTTGGCCCCCGGAATGTCGGGAACCCCATCCGAGAACATCACGATGCTGAGCGGCGCCAGGCCCAGGTTCTGCCGCTGCACGTGCACCGCTACCCGTTCGAAGAACGCGTTGTAGTCGGTGATCGGGTCGTCCTCGGGGAACCAGGCTCGGAGACTGGCGGCAATCTGTGAAGGCGACTTCCCGGTCAGATCCTGAATCGGGT
>JBJMPB010000146.1:0-4123 GCA_045803455.1 Gemmatimonadales bacterium
AAACCAGGAGAACCAGGCGCCGGCGGCAAACTTCTTCTCCAACTGCTCGGCTTTGCGGTGTGACTTCCAGGATGCCAGCTCGGATGCCGATGGCAACATCGTCTCCTGGAACTGGAGCTTTGGCACGGCCGGCTCGGCTGAGAAGAATCCGTTCTATGTCTATTCCACTGCGGGGTCGTATCAGGTGTCCCTCACGGTTACCGATGATCAGGGCGTGACCAGCACGGTGACCAAGAATGCCAGCCCGAAGGCGCCGATCGTCACCTCGCTCTCCTGCGTGGACGGCTCCGCTCCGGGTGGTTTCGTGGCGTGTACTCTGAAGCTGGAGCAGGAAGCCGGCTTCAAGGTGGTCCTCAACAGCTCGAGCTGTGAGGCCCACGGCAACATCTTCCGCACCACCGCCCCGGTGGGTGGCACGCTGACCGACGATGGCTGTTATGAGTCGGCCGGCAAGCAGATCACATTCGCAGGTCCGTTTGCGGCGGGGACCGAGATCGGTGCAGAGGTGGTGGCGCCGTTGCTGGCCAATCCGCCGCGGCTGCAGGTCACCGGAGAATACCCGGTCTGGACCCTGACCTATGAGGATGGGGGCGACAACGATTTCAACGATCTTCACATGACGCTGACGGCGCTCCCGACCGGTAACTGATTCGCAGCACCTTCGACCGAACAGCCACGGCAGGCCAGGATTGGCCGGCCGCGGCTGTTCTTCTTTGTTCAAGCGTGTACTGGAGGTTCTGTGCGTTACGTCGCGCTCCTTGCCTGCCTTCTGCTCGCGGGCTGTTCCCCTCGCCGGGTAGACCAGCCTACGGCCTCGGAGGAGCTGATCCCGGCCGAATGGACGGTAGAGGAGGACACCACTGCCGGCGGAGATGTGCTCACCACCTCGGTCCAACTGCCGGCCGCCAGAGAGATCACGGGTTTACCCATGGATGAACCTTCCCGTCTGGTGCTCCGCTGTATCGATCACCGGATGCAAGCCTTCATCGATACCGGGCTGGTCGACAGCCTGACCCCAGCAGACAGCACCGGCTTTCTCGCCGAGACCGATCCCCGAATGATTCCGATCGAGCTGGATTCGGCTCCGGCGTGCGAGTAAGGGGTGTAGCTTACTCTGCTCAACTTGGACGGGAGCATTCTCGGTGCGCATTGGGGTCATGCTGCGCCACTACGATCAGCACGGCGGTGGGGTCAAGGTTTACACGCAACGCTTGCTGCGTGCGCTCCTGGACCTCGGGACCGGCCATGAGTTCGTCTTTCTCTATCGCAATCCCGGGCTGATCGGCACTTATCGAGGGGAGCCCGGGGTTGAAGAGGTAGCCCTCTCCGCTCGATCAGTCCTCACCTGGGATCAGATCGCAGTACCTCAGGCGGTCCGCCGCCACGGTATCGAGCTGCTTTACAACCCCAAATATTCCATTCCCCTCGCCGCCGGATGTCCCGCCGTGTGGGTCTGCCACGGGCTGGACTGGTACGTGATGCCCTGGGCATCCCGGCGAGTCGACCGACTTAGCCACCAGTTCCTGGTGCCCCGCTACGCCGCCAGGGCCGCGGCTATCATCGCAGTCTCGGAGATCACCCGTCAGCATGTGATGGAGTTCCTTCCGGTGGGACCGGAGCGGGTCTTCACGGTGTACTCCGGCGTGGACGATGTCTTCCGGCAGTCCCCGGATCAGGCTCGGCTACAGCGCATTCGGGAGAAGTACTCGCTTCCCCGTCGATTCCTGCTCTACGCCGGTGCCATCTATCCGCCCAAGAACTTTACCCGGCTGGTCCGGGCTTATGCCCAGGTTGGGCCCGAGCGAGGGATCCCTCTTGTGGTGGCGGGAGGAGAAAACCGCTTCCTCTCCGACCAGGAGCTGAGGGAACCTGAGGCACTGGGGATTGCTGAGTGGGTTCGTTGGCCGGGCTGGGTCGAGCAGGAAGATCTTGCCGGGTTCTACTCGCTGGCGGACGCGCTGCTGCTGCCGTCGCTGTTCGAGTCCTGCGGATTGCCCGTGCTCGAGGCCATGGCGGCAGGGTGCCCTGTGGTCACCAGCAACTGTTACGGGACCAAGGAGCTCGCCGAGGGAGCTGCCATGCTGGTCGATCCGGAGTCGACCGACAGCATCGCAGCAGCGATACGCGTGGTGCTGGACGATCAGTCCAGACGCCAGGAACTGATTGCTGCAGGGCGGGAGCGAAGCCGGGCTTTTCAGTGGTCGCGCTGCGCCCGGGAAACCCTCAATGTGCTCGAGCGCATTCAGGCGGAGGGTAAGCCCACTCGGGCCAGGAAAAGGCCCGAGCGCGCCTCCGCAGCCACCACATAGGTCCTTCGTTCGATGACCTCTTCTGTCGCCACAGCTGCTTCGGTCCCGTCCCGCACCCTCGACCTGGTGGTCAACGCCCGTCATCTCGCCGGGCCGCATACCGGGATCGAAGTGTACATGGAGCAGCTGCTGGAGGCGTTGTCGCGGACCGGGCAAGTCTCTATTACGGCTCTGTCCTGGGCACCGCTCGATCTCGGACTTCCCCGAGTTCGCGAAGTGGTGCCGATCAGGCGTCCGGAGCTGAGCGGAATCCGGGCCACGCTTTGGAAGCTGTGGTTCGATCAGTGGTACTCCTTGCGAGCCGTCGCTGGTCCGCAGGAGCTGCTGTTTCATGGAATGGACGGCTTTCTCCCCTACGCCCTGCGCTCCCGGGACCGCTGCGTGGTCACGGTGCACGACCTGGGCTGGCAGGTGCATCCGGAGCTCTACGACCGACGCTTGCGCCTGATGTATGGCGCTCTTTTCCCCTGGGCCCGGCGGCGAGCCAACCGCTTTATCGCGGTCTCCCAGTACACCGCAGACGATCTGGTGCGCCGCGCGAGCGTTCCTGCGTCGAGGATCGACGTGGTTCATCACGGACTCGATCCCGTGTTTGCCGGGATGCAGGAGCTTCCGGCTGCTCCTGATCACGACGACCCCTACGTCCTCGCCGTAGGCGGAGTCTCTCCCCGAAAGAACACCCGCCGCCTGATCGCCGCCTTCACTCGCTGGCGTGAGCGAGGCGGCCAGCGGTCCCGAGGCCGATTGCTGATCACCGGAACTTCGTTGGACCCTGAGTTCACCCAGGATGGAGGGCGGGTGCCCGACGGGGTGTCTCTGTTAGGGTACGTCGATAAAGCCAGCCTGCCCGGCTTATACGCCGGAGCCGCGGCCTTTCTGTATCCAGGCATCTACGAGGGATTCGGGCTACCGATCATCGAAGCGATGGCGTGCGGAGCCCCGGTGGTAACGTCGCTCACCGGCGCGGCGCCGGAGGTTGCGGGCGGAGCTGCTATCCTGGTGGATCCCTTCGATGTGGGGGAAATCGAAGCCGGCCTGGAGCGGGCCACCATTCCGGAGGAGGGGCGCCGGCTGCGTGAGCTGGGGTTCCGCCGGTCCCGCCAGTTCGATTGGCGGACGGCCGCCGATGCAACGATCGAGGCCTATCGTCGGGCTAAGTGACGGGAGCAGTTGGCCCTGGTGGATTCGAACCACCATTAACGGATCCAAAGTCCGCTGTCCTGCCATTGGACGAAGGGCCAATTTGCCCTGAAAGGTATCCTGACCTTGCATGGATGAAAAACTGCGCTTCAAATTCCGGGGATGCTGATCTCCTACATCTCTCGGCGACTCGCATGAGCGACATCACCTACGCCGGCCGCACCCGTGGCCGCCGTCCTTCGGACGCCGATGGGCAGGCGCTCTACCGGATGCTGGGAGAGGCCGTACCCGGGCTGGTCTGGGTGACCGACGGCGGTGGGACGTTCATCTACGTCAATCCCCGCTGGGAGGATTACACCGGCTCTTCTCTCGACCAGCTCAACGCGCTCGGGTGGGAAGCCTTCATCCATCCCGACGATGCGGAGCAGTTCCGCAACCGCTGGACCGAGTCCAAGAGTCGAGAGCAGCCCTTCGAGATGGAGCTTCGCTATCGCCGGGCCGATGGAGCGTTCTGCTGGCTGCTCACTCGGGTGGCACCGCGTTTCTCCCCGTCGTCCGGGCTCGATGCCTGGCTGACTACCGCTATCGACATCGAGGAGCACAAGAAGGTCCACGAAGCTCTGCGCCATCGGGAGCGGCAGTTGGGAGACTTCATCGAGAACGCCGCCATTCCC
>JBJMPB010000156.1:0-4384 GCA_045803455.1 Gemmatimonadales bacterium
ACGGAGGAAGCCATGGTTAAAAGAAAAAGCGTGAGTGGGAACTGCCGACAACGTGAGCGGTGAGCGGGAGTGCGCATTGACGATCTAGGTGAGAGTGAAGTGTTAAAGGTAGTTGAAGCTAATATCGAGTGCTCTATTCGCCTCGAAGCAGTCCCGCTCACCGCTGATCGCTCACGTTTTCTCTTCCCGTTTTTAACTGCACGAACTCGGGACAGATCGTTCGATCGTACTCGTAGGGCCCGCCGGTCTCCGCATCAGTCCAGGGAAAACCGCGACAGACGGCGGGATAGTACGACTGGGCGTGGATGGTGCACACGTTGTCCTTGAGAAACACACAGCGGCCTCGACGTACCCGGGTACGCCACTCACCCCAGCGGGTGCGATAGATCAGGTCGGGGCCATGGAGCTCCGCAATTGCCGCGGCCTCCTCCTCGCTCAAAGTGACGCCGTAGGCACAACACGAGGACTGATACGGACACGGAAAGCATGGTAGGACAGGCAGGTCGTGCATGAGCAAAACTAGTCCGGTTGGGCCAGCGTCACCACGATGGTAACGATCTCGTGCGGCGCCGCGTGAAAGGGAACACTGTGACTGCCTTCGCCCAATCTGATCTCGTGCAGAGGGTGTTCGTCGGCCCGGGAACGTTGCGCGGTTGAGAGCGGGGCGGACATATGCCAGATTCCCGCAGTCGGCTGTGGCCCGGCATTGAAACAGCGGAGTACCAGCCCCGGTCCCTGCTCCGCAGGCTTGATGGCGGAAAAGATCAGTCCCTCCCCCTCGAGCCGGATTTCGACCGGAGCCGGGCTAAGCGGGGATGCCTGACGAAGCCAATGGGCGCAGATCGGGAGGAAGGCGTCTTCCCAGAGCTGCGGCAGGCTGGTTCCCTGCTCCACTTCGGCCTGCGTTACCGGCAGGAGCGCGAGCTGTACCCGGTCATGGCCGAGCCACTGCGCCTCCGGGGTGGGCGTGGGCCAGCCGGCGTGGCCCGGCCGGGTCGGCAGGTCTTTCCGAGAAAGCTGGCCCACCGAACGCAGCAGCGTCATCAGCAGGTCACCGTTCCCCTGCAGCTCGTACTCGAAAAAACCGGGAGTCAGCAGCGCCAACCCCCGGTTCCTTGACGAGCAAGCGACAAAGCGGTGCGCCGGGGCCGTGGCCACCGGTGTCTCCCGGCGGTAGCGGCCGGCCCGAAGGCTGACTGGGGGTCGGGCGACAAGCCCGAATTGCGCGCCCGCGGTGGCACTCACTCCGGGAAGCCCGGTCCGCACTCGCGCACGCAGCCGATGATCTCGCGCCTGATTATTCAGCTCCAGTGTGCACCGAAGCAGAGGACTTCCTGCGTGGAGCGATAGCGTCACCCGCGCTTCAACTCCCTCACGGGTTTTTCCACTGTCAGTTCCGCGACTTAGGGCCCAGCGCAGCTCGAACGCCGCAACCAGCGGCCCAGGAGCCAAAGGGCTGACCGCCACCTTGCCCCGCGCGCGGACAATTCGGTCGTGAAGCGGGGGTGCATAGGTGTAGGTGTCTCCTACATCGCCGCTGGACTCCAGGCTCAACACGTCCCGGTACAGCTGGCGCGTACGCCGGTCAATCAGAGTAATTGCGCCCCCGCTGCCGATCCGGACCTCCAGTAGCTCGTTCCCCATGGAACGGCCCCGAAGCCAGGCACCGCCTTGCACCGGTTTTGACCCGGCCCCCCGTCCGTATACATCGAAGCCCATCCCCTTGACGCTCTGAGGCTGAAACGCCACTCGGGTGCAGTCGACCTCATCCTGGTCGGGATAATGCCGGGCCGCATCGAGTCGCTCGTAGCCCCGTTTGCGCCCTAGCCACTGGACCGGCAGTGAAGCGTCGCCACGCACGAGATGAAAAGGCCGCGCTCCCGGACCGGTTCGAGGAACGTTGTCTCCCGGTGGTCCAACCAGCACATCACGCTCGAACCAGGTGAGATCGGCAATGATGACGCCCGATCGCGGCCGAGGGACGGGATTCCAGAGCACCAGCTGGGGTTCGGCCAGCTCCGGCTGGTCGCGGACCCGATCGGGATCGTTGCCCATCAGCTCGTTCAGGCTGGTGCGCGCTATCTCGGACGCGAGGTTCCTGGCGTCCTGCAGCCGAAGGCTCACTCGCTGTGCCACCTGATCACTGGTGCAGCCGCTGATCGAGTCGTGGAACTCGCTCTGAAGCAGCAGCCGCCAGGCGCGGTTCAAGAGCGGCCGCCGGTTGCTGCCGCGATAAGTCTCCGCCAATGCTGCCAACGGATCGGCGTTTCCGCTCAAGGCGAGCTCCACCATCGAGTGCAGGCGCTTGAGCGGGGCGCGGGTGCCGTGAACACCCTGAAGCGTCCAGGTGTAGCCGTAGGACCAACGCAGCTCGCCCTCGATCACCGGCACGGATGCCGACTCGGCAGCGGCAGCCAGGAAGTACTCGTGAAGTCGCGATACGCGAAACCGGCTTCCCGGCTCCAGCTCGCCGAGCAGACGCTGCAGCTTCAGAATCTCAGGGTGCGCGGCATGATGGTCCGCGCCGACGAACACGGCGACCTGCTGGCTGGCCGCGCGCTCGACCAGAGTGGAGCGGATGCGAGACCACACCCGGGGCAACCGCTCGGCGTCTGCGGGTAGCGCGGCACCGATCTCATAGCCATCGGGCGGCAGATGGTAGAGCAGCACCTCGCGTCCATCCGGACCGCGCCAGCGATACAGATCGTGCTCCTGGCCGGGCTCGCCGCCCAGCCCACGCCAGAGCACTCCAAACCGGATGCCGAATTCGCCGGCCAGCTGGGGCCAGATTGCCGGGTGTCCGAACGCGTCGGGTGAATAGAGCACATCAGTGCGACCACCGAACCGGGCGGTGTCGGCCTGTCCGGCGAGCAGATTTCGAATCAGCGATTCTCCCGACGGGATGAACTCATCGGCCAGAACGTACCAGGGACCTACCTGAAGCCGTCCGGAGCGCACCAGCTCCACGATGGCGGCTTCGCGGTCAGGCCGGACCCTGAGATAGTCCTCGAGGAGAACGGTCTGTCCGTCGAGCAGGAAGGTGGAGCCGGACTCCGAGAGGAGCCGGTCGAGGAGGTCGTCTAGAGCGGGAACCAGGCGGGCAAGAAGTATGGATTGCGGGAGGTACCACTCCCGGTCCCAATGGGTATGCGGGATGAGATGGAAGGTGTACCCGGCCATTGCCGGGAAAGCTAACCAGCCTCAGTCGTAGCCGGAGAAGGGCTCAGTCTCGAAGCGACTGCCTTTGCTGCGGTCTTCGAAGACGTGGGTGATGCGGACGGTGGACGGGAGCCGCTCGACCCGGCTCTCGATCAGTTTCAGGTTGGGTTTGTCGCCCAAGCCCAGGGCATTCAGCCGTTCCGCCTCGGCTCGGGCTACGTCGCCTGGGGTGGGGCGGCTGGCCGGATACGCATCCTCGTGGTGACGGATCAAGGCCTGCCAGTGCTCGTCACCGGCGCGTTCGATCGACTCTCGGATCTGTTCCCGGGTGAATGCCATTGTTGTCAGCCTGCTCCGGGGCCAGCTCGATCAGGAAGACGGCCGACAAGATCAGAAATCCGCCCGCCAGGGGTCCGAAGCGGATGTTTCCGAAGTAGTAGCCCAGTAGAACGAACATCGCCACCAGGCCGAGGCAACACCAGCCTGCCAACCGACGAGCCATTTCGCCGAACCCCATGACTGTCTCCGGGATGGGACGATCTACAATGGCGAAGCGACGGCTGATTTGGCTGTATGTCAGGTCACCTCGACAGGGTGACCCTGGAAGGCAGGTCAGTGACTGGGTCGGAACACCCAAATGGCAATGCGAAGGGCGAGGAGACCGAGGGCCGCGTACCCCATCGTCTCCCAATGCACCTGCGAGGCCCACGACATAGCATCGCGGGTGAACTGGCCAGCCCCATTCTGCGCCAGGATCAGCGCGTACTCAACCATAGTGCCCGAAGGTGAAGGTGTATCCCCGGCCTGCCTGGATCAACATACCCGGTGGGTGGTAGCTCGCAACCGGGCGCCATCCAGCAAGCTCTCGATGGAGGCAACCGGCACCTGCATGTACCCGTCTTCGTTCATCTTCAAGTCTATAACATCAGCACCCTTCCCAAACCACCGGGCACTGGGCTCCACATCGGACGGATAGACGAAGCCGGGAAGGGCTGCGGCAGCAATGGCCGCTTGGGATCCGATGCCGGATTCCGGCATGGTACCGGCCCAGAGCTCCGCCCCAATATCCCGGGCCAGCCGGTAGATCCGGCATACCTCAGTGAGCCCCCCTACACGGTGCACTTTGATGTTCCACACTCGGGGGCCATCAAGCTCGATGACTTGACGAGCTGCGCGGGCATCATGGAGCGTCTCATCCAGGCAAATGGGAGTGTGCAGCTGTCGG
>JBJMPB010000170.1:0-3297 GCA_045803455.1 Gemmatimonadales bacterium
TGGTCTCTTTCTTCACCACCATCGTGTCGGCCACCTGCTTGGTCTCGACCAAAGTGTCGGTGGCGACCTTGGTGCTCTCGTCTCCAGCCTTTTGGGTGTTGGCTGAACATGCCGCCAAACCGGCCAGCACAATCACGCTTCCAAAGCTTGCTTTCATCTCTGCTCCATACTGTTGATGTCCCTGTACCCGAGCCGGCCGGCTGGGTCCGCTGCAACTTCAGCTTTTGCGATTAGGGTGCGGTGAGCGGAGTCACTCTGGCCTTGAACTCGGCACTTGCGGCGGGGCTTCGGGGCTCGCAAATTGTGACCTGCATCACACTCAAATCACAATCGCAGAGCTCGAACGTCTGTTCGTTGTCGTCTGCTCGACCGGGCCGCCGGTACGGCCGCCCTTTGAAGGCTTAGATAATGGTTACGAATTCGCTCGCCGTTCTCGCGTTGTACCTGCTGATTGGCTTCCTCGCCTCATCGCTGCTCCGCAAGGGTCGTCCCGAGGACTGGGATGAAAGCCTCCTCGCGTCGGTCATCGCCCTGCCCATGGTGGTTCTGCTCGCACTGGCGGTGCTGGCCAGGCACGCTCGGCATCTGATGGACAGCGGCTCGGGCCCCGCGGCCGTTTGATTCAGGACTAGCCCAGGCGCTCTATATGCAAAGTTGGTGTGGTCGCGCTGTTCTGGCCGCAACTCTGGTGCTGGCGGCCTGCAGCGAAACTCCGTCCGCACCTCCTGATGCCCTCGATGCCGACGGGCCCGACCTCAGCATCATCACGCCGGTCATTCTGCCGGCGGGAGCGGACTGGGGACTCTATTTCCAGAGCTTCAACCAGACCAGATCGCTGACTACCCGGGTGATTCATTATCCGGACGGATCGGTCAGTGGCAGCGGCATCTTTGCCATTCCTCTGGTGGGAACGGGTATCCTCCGAGTCAGGGGGGCCACTCCCTACGGCAACTGCATTCCTCAGGGCAGTCCCTGCGGGACGGTCACCAATATTCCGGAGAGCGCTGTCGCCACCGGAACCGTCCGGTTTCTGAGTGGTCCGAGGGCGGGGCAGCAGGTCCCGTTCACCCTCGACCTGCATTCGACGTTCTTTCCCGATCAGACCAGCGTCTTCGACAGGGCCACGCTGCGCTTCTGCTCCGCCTCGAGCAGCTGCAGCTCCTACTCGTTTTTCGGGGAGTTGCACCACGAGCCGCAGTGATCCTGGTTGCCGCCGTCGAAGCTCCTGAGGCCTAGGACTCGAAGCTGAAGCCGGGCTCCCGCCCGCACCCGTTCCAGCGCACCACTACGCTTCCATTCGTCTCACCGCCATCGGCATTGGCGAAGGTGCCGGTGAGCCGCATCTCTCCGCCGTCGAACCGCTGCACCGTGTCGGTACAGCCGTTGTTGTAGTGCAGCGGCGTAGGAGTGGTCACGGTGAGGACGTAGTGTTCGGTGCCGCGGGTCCAATCCAGCGTTCCGGCAAAGTCCAGGGTCCCACCGGGGATGGCCGAGTTGATCTGGAGAGACTGCTCCGGCGTGTAGGTCAGGGTCCACTGCTGGTCGATGGCGGCGTCGGGCTTGCCGGCAAAGGTGCGGATGACCTGAAGATCGGTGGACAGGAGCAGGGAGGACACGGAGCCGCTGAGTACCCGGGTGCCGTTCCGGGTCACGTCGTAAATGATCTTGTTGTCGGCGGTGGTGAAGCGGGTCCGGAGCCCCGTCAGGGTGCCTTCGTAACCGAAGCCGGCCTGGGCGGGGGCGGGATCCTGGACCCGCAGCTGCCCTACTATATCGAGGGTGCCGCCGCGCCAGCCGGTAAAACGGCAGGGGGGAGCGGTGAACAGGTAGATGGCGTCGTCGGGAACGCCGTCGCCGTCGGAGTCGATCGGTGTTGACGGAGTGACACAGCCGGGTGAGTAGGCGGTGGGGGCTTGGGCTGTCCCTAGGGGGTCAACCGAGCTGGGAAGGGTGAGGGCGCTGACGGCGGCCTCCACCTCGTCCCGGGCGGTGGCGCCGATATCGTCGGCGGCTCCGTTGGGCAGAACCGAGTTGCCGGTGCTCAGGTTGTCGCCGCAAGCTGTAGTGATCAGGGCAGTTAGGATTGCTGCGCCGAGCTGCGAGCGGGTCCAGCGTGAGGCCATGGTTCCTGCATCTCCTTGCCTGTGAAAGCCGGCGGACGGAACGACGAGTGGGTTCTGCCGAGCCGGCGGGGAACGGGACTCCCCCGCTTGTGAGCATAACCCGGGCCTGAGATCCGACACAACGGCGGTGGGACTCCCTGCCCCGAGGTTAGTGCGAACGGTGCGGATTACAGAAGTTCAACGACTCCAAGACATCTAGACGCAAGTTGTTGACGATTGGTTGTACGGCCGGCATACTCTGGATATCCCACGAACTAGAGAGACCCGATGGAGCAGCAACGGTATCTCCGTTGCCTGGGTCAGCCCGCCCTCTTTACCGCCGCTGGTGAACCGGTCCGGTTTCGCACCCGGAAGCATCTCGCCCTGTTGGTGTATCTCGCCGTTGAGCAGCGAACCCAACGCCGCGACCGGGTGGCGGAGCTTCTGTGGCCTAGGGCCTCCGCCAACGAGGCTCGCCATTCACTCGCGACAGCGCTCTCCGTGTTGCGGCCCCGGGTTGGCATCGATGCGCTAGAGACCAGCCGGGATCAGGTGCGGCTGATGCCCGGGCGAGTGACTCTCGACCTGGAGCGACTCCGGGCGGGAGACGTCCTGGGCACCGAGGTCACCGGACCGCTGGAAGTCGCGGCGTTCCTCGATGGCTTCGACATCAATGATTCGGCGGAGTTTACCCACTGGAAGGACCAGCAGCAGGCTCGGCTGCTCCCGATCATCAAGGATGCAATGCTGGTGTTGATCGATCGCTGCCGCCGGACGGGAGACACTCGGCAGATCGAGCAGGTCGCCGACCGAATGTTGGCGCTGGACGAGCTGAGCGAAGAGGCGATCCGGGCCAAGATGGAGGCTCGAGCCTTTGCCGGCGACCGGTTGACGGCGCTGGAAATTTTCGAGGCCTGGAAGAAGAAGCTCGCGGAGGAGCTCCAGGCGGTGCCGTCGGACCTGGTGGAAGGGATCGCGGTGCGACTGCGGCGGCGGGGGTGGGAGCGGACCACGCTGGCGAACATTCCCAATGTGCCCACCGATCAGTGGCGCGACCGCCCATTCATCGGCCGCAACACTGAGTATCAAATGCTTTATGAGATGTGGGAGGCTACTCGATCTGGATCACCTAAGCATGCATTGATTCTTGGTGATTCTGGTGTAGGTAAAACCACCCTTGTTCAGCGGCTGACCA
>JBJMPB010000241.1:0-2692 GCA_045803455.1 Gemmatimonadales bacterium
AGATGCTGCGCTATCTCAAACGAGAACTGTGACGCGGATTACACTTCGGGGTTAAAGAATGCTGCATTCTGTGCCTGTTGCCCACCGCAAATTGGAATCGTTATGATGCAGCTCTCGCGACGTGAATTCCTCCAGCAATCCACCGCCGGCATTGGAGCCGGCACCGCACTGGGCTCCCTCATAGGTCTGGGCGCGAGTCTGGCGCCGGCAACGGCACGGGCCCAGGCGCTCCGGATCCGGGAAGCCAAGGCCACTCCCAGTGTATGTCCGTACTGCTCGGTCGGTTGTGCCATGATTGTGCACACGATCGGCAACGAGATCGTGAACATCGAGGGCGACAAGCGCAGTCCGCACAATGAGGGCTGTCTCTGCCCCAAGGGCGCTGCCACCTACCAGCTGCTCAAGAACCCCAATCGAGCCACCAAGGTCCTGCACCGGAAACCGGGCGCCGCGGACTGGCAGGAGGTGGAGCTGGACTGGGCGATGGACCGGATTGCCGAGCTGGTGAAGAAGACCCGGGACGAGACCTTCGTGGAGCGGCTGGAAGACGGCACACTGGTCAATCAGACCACCGCCATCTTCTCGCTGGGGGGAGCCACTCTGGACAATGAGTGGAACCACATGCAGCAGAAGCTGATGCGGGGACTAGGGGTGGTGGCGATCGAAAACCAGGCGCGAATATGACACTCCTCTAGCGTCCCCGGTCTGGGGACCCGACTCGGACGCGGCGCGGCGTCCACCTACCCGCGCAATCTCTCGTTCTCGGACTGCATCGTGTTCGAGGGCAGCAACATGGCCGAGTGTCATCCGGTCGCGTTCCGCTGGCCGATGAAGGCAAAGACCGAGAACGGGGCCAAGCTGATTCACGTAGATCCCCGCTTCACCCGCACCAGCGCGATGTGCGACATCTACGCCCCGATACGCGCCGGCAGCGACATCGCTTTTCTCGGCGGGCTGATCAACTACGTCATCAATGACGAGCGGTGGAAGACCGACTCGTTCTTCCAGGAGTACCTGCTCAACTACACCAATGCCGCGACGATCGTCCGGGCCGACTTCAAGGGGACGGAGGAGTTGGACGGCGTGTTTTCCGGATTGATGGAATACAAGAGGGACAAGCCGGGCTGGGATTACGACGGCTTCCTGGGCCAGTACCAGACCGACTCCTGGCAATACGATCGCCAGAGCGATGAGATGGGCCAGCCCCGGGGCGGGGAGGAGAACTCGGCGCCGGCCCGTAAGGAGGCACAGTACAAGCCGAAGCCCGGCGAACCCTTCGAGCACATCATCCAGAAGCTGATCACGCCATCGGCGCGGAAGGATCCCAGCCTCAAACATCCGCACTGCGTGTTCCAGCTGGTGAAGAAACACTTCAGCCGCTACACGCCGGAAATGGTGCAGCAAGTCACCGGCTGTCCGCCGGCAACGCTGCTGAAGGTGGCGCAGACTATCCTGGAGAACTCGGGCCGCGACCGGACCACGGCGTTTGCCTATGCCGTCGCCTGGACCCAGCACACCAACGGTCCTCAGATGATCGGGTGCTGCGCCCTGCTCCAGCTCCTGCTGGGCAATATGGGACGCCCGGGCGGCGGGATCATGGCGCTCCGCGGCCACGCTTCGATTCAGGGATCGACCGACGTCCCAACCCTGTATCACAGCATCCACGGCTACATGCCGGCCCCGTCGGGACTCAAGGAACACGCGACGATCAGGGACTACATCGCCACCGAAGCCAACCCGAGCAGCTATTGGGCGAACTATCCCAAATTCCTGGTCTCCTACTTCAAGTCGATGTACGGCGACGCGGCGACAGCGGCGAACGACTTCGGGTACGACTGGCACCCCAAGATCACCGGCGATCATTCGCACATGCCAATGTTCGTGGCCATGGCGGACGGGAAGGTCAAGGGGATGCTCTGCGTCGGGCAGAACCCCGCTACCTCGCTCAATGCCAAGCTCGAGCGCAAGGGACTCCGGCGGCTCGAGTGGCTGGTGGTGCGCGACATCTTCCTGACCGAGACGGCGACCTTCTGGAACCGTTCGCCGGAAAACGAAGCGGGCGAGGTGAAAGCGGAGGACATTGCCACGGAAGTGTTCTTCATGCCCGCGACCCAGGCGGCGGAGAGCGACGGGAGCTTCACCAACACCCAGCGAATGCTCCAGTGGCACTTCAAGGCGGCAGAAGCGCCGGGGCAATGCCGGACGGATCTGTGGTTCACGCATCAGCTGGCACTGCGGCTCAAAAAGATGTACGCCACGAGCGACCTGCCGCGGGACCAAGGCATGCGGAATCTGCTGTGGGATTTCGAGCCGGAGGCGGGCGGGCGGTCAGGCGGTCAGGCGGTCGGCCCTCCTGGCGAGCCGGATCCGCACAAGGTGCTGCGGGAGATCAATGGCTATGTGACCGGCCACCCGGAGCAGCATCTGGATGGGTTCGACAAGCTGAAGGACGACGGATCCACCACCTGCGCCTCGTGGATCTACTGCGGCGTCTATCCCGCCCCCGACCAGAATCTCGCGGCCAAGAAGGAGGCCGACCCTGCGGGCGTGAACAACAGCGAGCGAAACTGGGGCTGGGCCTGGCCGGCCAACCGGCGAGTGCTCTACAACCGAGCGTCGGCCGATCTCAAGGGCCGGCCGTGGAGCGAGCGGAAGCGCTGGGTCTGGTGGGATGGAAAAGAGTGGACCGGCT
>JBJMPB010000317.1:0-2754 GCA_045803455.1 Gemmatimonadales bacterium
CATAGGCTCCCCGGGTCACCAGCCGGACCGACTTCCCATCACGCGAGACCACATAGGCGTGATTCCAGCCATCGCGCTCACTCACCCAGAGGAAACTCTTTCCCTGATTGAGCCAGGCCAGGTCATCTGTCAGGTCTACCCAGGTGCTGTCCCGTTCGGTAAGCACCGTTCGCACCTTACCGGTTTGAGCGTCGGCCAGCATCACCTCGTTGGTGTTCTGCAGCCGGTTGAGCCGCTGCAGCACCACCTCTCGAGGGCTCGCCGCCCAGTCCATTCGGGCGATGTAGTGGTTGCGCGGGTCTCCCGGGATCTCCAGCCAGCGGGTTGGTCCGCCGCTGACACTGACCACGCCCACCCGCGCTGCGGAGTTGGCCTGCCCCGCCTTGGGATACTGCACCGCGATAACCCGGGAGTAGAGCGAATCGGTATTGTTGATCAGATCGAAATCCTTGACCTGATCCGCATTGAGCTGCCAATAGGCGATGCTGCCTCCGTCCGGACTCCACCGCCAGCCGTCGGCGTAGTAGTTCATCAACTCTTCTTCGTACACCCAGTCGAAAGTCCCGTTGATGACCGTCCGGGAGCCGTCAGTCGTGAGGGACGTGATTGCGCCGGTCGCCAGATGCTCGACGTAGAGGTTATTCTCCCGTACGTACCCTACCCGGTTTCCGTCGGGTGAGAACTTGGCAAACATGAGCGTGGAGGGCTTGGCGTCTTTCCCGCCAAGTTGGCGCAGCCGCCCGTTGGACAGGTCGAGCACCCAGTAATCACCCCGGGTGTTCAGCCGCCACACCGGCTGGGTGTTGGTGAAGATGAGGAGCTGCTTGTTGTCTGGGGACCAGGCGTACTCCTCCACTCGAAGCGGTGTGCTGTCCCCCTGGGGGATGAACTGCCGGGCAACCACCAGCACCTGGCGCGCGCCGCGCTCGGTGTCGTACCGTACCAGGTTCTGCCCCCCGCCCTCGACCTCCTCCAGCGTGGTGTAGGAGGTGCCGTCGGCCAGCCACTTGGCGGGCCCGAACGACTGGCTCCGGAACTCAGGCGAGCCGTAGATCCGCTGCACGGACAGCAGGCTGGAATCGGATTGTTGCGCACAAAGGGGAGCCGCAACCGAGAGGAGCAGCAGGAGGGGTCGGGTGACAGATGTCACAGAAGATTCCACGGGTGAAGGTGGACCATGCGATCGACTGGATCGCAACGACGCATTATACCATAGGGAAGTGAGAGGCACATGAGCGCATCAATTGGAATCATTCGACTGGCCCCGCTGGTGGGCGTCGCGAGCGTCGTGCTGGCTGCCTGTTCCTCGGGTGCGGATCGGGCAACGAGCCGGGACACTACGGCGATGACCACAGCCGCGGCCCCCGAAACCGCTGCGGCCAGCCAAGCTGCCGCCGAGAGTCCGGCCACCACAGATACCACTACGGGTATGCGTACCCAAAGTGCCGGAGTGACGCCGGCGCCAACGGCCAAGAATCGGGTGCGGCCCTCGATCGACCCGGGGCGTAAGTCCACCACGGCATCTTCCCCCACGGCAGCCACTCGCGACACCGCGGCCTCAGCCACCGACGATACGGCCACGCAGTCGGCTGTCCCGGGCGATACCGGCGGCTCCGCTCAGGGATCCAGTGCGGCGTCGGGCCAAGACAAATTTCTGAAATGGGATGCTGGCAGCAAGACAGCCACCTTCGAGCTGCAGGCCGGCCCCTTCACTTTCAACGGCTTCTCCAGCGGAGGCGGGACCCTGACTCTGCCTCCCAGCGCCAATGTGGTGATCAACTTCATCAACAAGGACGGAACGCCTCACAGCGCCGAGGTCATTTCGGGCGAAGGGCCTATTCCCAACCAGTCGACGGACCCAGCAATTCCGCGGGCCTACACCACCAAGGCCCTGGAAGGTCTGCCTCAGGAGGGATCCGACAACATGAAGTTCACCGTACCCGCATCGGGCACTTACCGCATTTTCTGCGGAGTGCCAGGACACGGTCTGTCGGGTATGTGGATCTGGATGAAGATCGATCCCGCCGCCAAAACGCCGAGTTTCGGGGCGACCAAGAAATAAGGGCAACTGTCATCCTGAGAGAGCGCAGCGACCGAAGGATCTACCCGATAGTCGCGGAGCCAATTGGTAGATCCTTCGCTTTGCTCAGGATGACATGCGCAGAACTCCTGTTTCCTGAAGTGTGACACTTTCCACCCCCAACGCCTTCTTCAGAAACCCCCCGGTGTAACTCCGCTCCACCGCCGCTACGTCTTCGGGTGTCCCAGCGGCGACCACTTCCCCGCCCCGCTCGCCGCCTTCGGGGCCCAGGTCGATGATCCAGTCGGCGGTCTTGATCACATCCAGATTGTGCTCGATCACGACCACACTGTTGCCCTTGTCGACCAGGCGGTGCAGAACATCCAGCAGCAGTCGTACATCCTCAAAGTGCAGCCCGGTGGTGGGCTCATCCAGGATGTACAGGGTCCGGCCGGTGTCTCGCTTCGCCAGCTCGGTGGCGAGCTTCACCCGCTGCGCCTCTCCCCCGGAGAGTGTAGTCGCCGCCTGGCCCAGGTGGATGTACCCCAGACCGACGTCGTTCAGCAGCTCCAGCTTCTCGGCAATCCGGCGCTGGCTGCTGAAGAAGTCGAGCGCATCTTCTACCGTAAGATCGAGCACGTCGGCAATGCTTCGTCCCTTGTAACGCACCTCCAGAGTTTCCCGATTGTACCGCCGTCCCTTGCACACCTCGCAGGGGACGTAGACATCGGGCA
>JBJMPB010000351.1:0-7119 GCA_045803455.1 Gemmatimonadales bacterium
TGGATCTCGCCGCGGGAGAGCGCGGGCTTCAGGATGTTGGCGGCGTCGAGCGAGCCCTCGGCCGAGCCCGCGCCCACCAGCGTGTGCAGCTCGTCGATGAAGATGATGATGTTGTGGCTCTCGGTCAGCTCCCGCATGATCGTCTAGAGGCGCTCCTCGAACTGCCCGCGGTACTTGGTCCCGGCCACGATCAAGGAGATGTCCAGGGCCAGGACGCGCTTCTCCGCCAGGTAGACGGGCACGTCGCCCTGCACGATCTTGTTGGCGAGCCCCTCCACCAGCGCGGTCTTGCCCACCCCCGGCTCGCCGATCAGCACCGGGTTGTTCTTCTTCCGGCGCGCCAGGATCTCCATGACCCGCTCGATCTCCTTGGCCCGGCCGATGGTCGGGTCGAGCTGCCCTTCAGCGGCGAGCTGGGTGAGATCGCGACAGAAGTGATCCAAGGCCGGGGTCTTCGACTTCTTCTCCGACTTGGGCGTCGAGCTCGGCTGGCTGCTGCTCCCACCAGCAGACGCCTGGGGCATATCGCTGCCCAGGAGCCGCAACGTTTCAGCCCGCGACTGTTCGAGATTCACGCCGGCATCGGTCAGGACCTGCGCCGCGATGCCTTTCTCTTCGCGCAGCAGACCCAACAGCAGGTGCTCGGTCCCCACATAGGAGTGATTCAGCTCGCGGGCTTCGGTCATGGCCAGCTCGATCTACTTCTTGGCCCGGGAGGTGTTCGGCAGATCGGGGCCCGCGGCCGCGGCCGCTTTGCCCTTCTTTACCGTTTCCTCGATCTTCTGCTGGATGTCTTCCAGGTCGACGTTCAGGTTGGTGAGGACTGCCGCCGCCACCCCCTCGCCCTCACGGATGAGGCCAAGGAGGATGTGCTCCGTCCCCACGTATTCGTGATGCAGGCGGGCCGCTTCCTCGCGAGCCATCTGCAGGACTTTTCGGACACGATCGGTAAAGTTGTATCCGTTCATCTCGGTACCCTACGTAGCTCCGAAGGTCTGCCGTTGCGGCTCATCCGCGACGTCCCACTTCGGATTCCAACACTTTGCGCACGAACTGTGCCCGCCGCACCGGCAGCTCCGGATCGTTGGGAGCTACCCCTTCTGCCACCGCCAAATGGGCCGGTTGGCTGTACACCAACAACTTGTTCAGCGTATACATGCCGACGTCGGGAATGAGGCTGACTCCCACGCCTAGCCGCACGCCGCTCAACAGGTTCATGGCCTCTTCGAACGACAGGGCTCGTGCATAACGAAGGAGGCCGTAGGCACGCCAGACCTTGTCCTCGATGATCGAAGGAGCGTCCCGCAACAGCACCTGCCGGGCCTGCTCTTCGTAGTCCATGACTTGCCGGACCATCTTGCCGAGATGGTCGAGGAGCTCATACTCGGAACTACCGAGCGTGGTCTGGTTGGACAGTTGGAAGAAGTTGCCGACGACCTCGCTGCCCTCTCCGTACAGGCCGCGAAAGGTCAGTCCAACCTGAGCCAGGCCCTGTAGAACCTTGGAGATTTCCTTGGTCAGCACCAAGCCGGGCAGATGAATCAACACCGAGGCCCGAAGTCCGGTGCCAACGTTGGTCGGACAGGAGGTAAGGTAACCAAACTCAGAATGGAATGCGAATGCAAGTCGTTGTCCCAATTCGGCGTCCAGCCGATCTACCTCGGCGTACGCAGCATCCAGCGCGAAGCCGGAATGGAGACCTTGAAGCCGCAGGTGATCTTCCTCGTTCAGCATTACGCCCAAGCGGTCCTGCACCAGGACCGAGGCCCCAGAGCGAACCCGGCCGTCCGCGTCCAAGCCGGCTAGCTCCTTACTCACCAAGTGGCGTTCGTGCAGCAGCTGCCGGTCGGCGCGTTCCAGCCGGTCGAGCCGGAACTTGATCGCCCGGCGCAGCAACACGGTATCGCGCGCCGCAGACTCGACGATCTGAAGAATGTCCTCTCGCTCCGTCTCGGAGTTGCGCCCCTGGAAGACCCGCCCCGCCAGATTGCGAGCCAGCCGGATCCGGGTCGAGAGCACGAGGTGACTCGAGGGGCCGCTGGCATCGAGCCATCCTACGCCGCCATCGGTCAGCAAGCTGAGATCGATCATTCCAGCACCCGAAGCCTGTCCCGAAGCTCGGCGGCAAGCTCGAAGTTCTCGGTTTCAACGGCGAGCCGCAGCTGCTCCCGCAGCTCCGCAGCCTGGTGCCGCTCCTTGGGTGGTGCCGTTTCCCCATCGCTGTAGCGCTCACCCATGTGGTGGGTAGAGCCATGAAGCCGGCGCAGCAGGTCCCGCAGCGGAACCTCGAAGGAGCGATAGCAGTCCGAGCACCCCAGTCGGCCACTCTCCCGGAAGTCCTGCAGCGAACCACCGCAGCGGGAGCAGGTCTCCCCGGTCCGCGGCGTGCTCGGCGTCTGTTCCGGCAACTCCTGACCCATGGCCGCCAGGAACGTTCCCAGCGGCGTCTTGGGCTGGGAGCCGGGGCTCTCCACGCCCTTTTCCGCGGCGCACCGTTCGCACAGGTGCAGCGTCGTGACCTGTTCGTTCACGATTTGAGTCAGGTGAATGACCGCCTCACGTTCGCGACACTGCTCACAGGACATCAGGGCATGGACTCCACGCTGGAAAGCGGAACCAGACGACCCCCATCCAGCGAGAGCACCCGGTCGGCCCGGCTGGCCAGCGATCGATTATGAGTTACCACCACCAGCGCCGTCTCGAACTGCCGCGACAGGTGGGCAAACAGCTGGTGCAGTCGCTCGCTGTTGGCGTAGTCCAGATTGCCCGAGGGCTCGTCAGCCAACACCACGAGGGGATCCGCCACCAGAGCCCGGGCCACAGCCGCCCGCTGCTGCTCTCCACCCGAGAGCTGAGACGGCCGGTGCGACATGCGGCCGGCCAACCCCACCGCCGCCAGCAACTCCTCGGCCTTGCTCCGGGCCTTGACGTCGTCTTCGCCGGCAATGAGGAGGGGCATCATCACGTTCTCCAGCGCGGTAAACTCCCGAAGCAAGTGATGGAACTGAAACACAAAGCCGAGCTTCTTGTTCCTCACAGCGGCCAGGGCCTCCGCAGTGTGGTCTTCGTAGGACTGGCCCGCCAGCCGAACGGTCCCCCCGGAAGGACTATCCAGGGCGCCCAGCAGATGCAGGAGCGTGCTCTTTCCCGACCCGCTGGCCCCGACGATGGCCACGAACTCTCCCCGATCGACGCTCAGATCGATGCCCGCCAGCACCTCGATCGGGTTGCCGTCGCCGCCGCGATACACTTTGCGCAGTCCCTGGGCTTCGAGCATAGCCGTCATTCGTGGCGGATGGCCTCCACCGGGGTGAGGGCCGCAGCGGAGCGCGACGGATACACAGTGGCAAAGAGCGCGATGGCCAGGCTGGCGAGCACGACGACCGCGACGTCCTGCCACTCGATGTGTACTGGAAGGTGGTCGATGAAGTATATCGCGGGATTGATCCGGACCCAGCCCGATCGGTCGACCACGTAGGAGACCGATAACCCCAGGCCAAGGCCAAGGGCGGTACCCACCACGCCGATCACCGCCCCTTGAACCAGGAACACCCGGGCCACCGCTGGTCCGGTCAGACCCATCGCGCGGAGGATTCCGATTTCGCGGGTCTTGTCCGTTACTACCATGGTAAGAGTTCCGACGATATTGAAGGCCGCCACCACCATGATGAAAAAGATAATCAGCCCCATTGCGAGCTTCTCCAGTTGTAGCGCGCTGAAGAGACTCGCGTTTTGGGTCTGCCAATCGAGCGTGCGATAGGGATAGCCAAGCTGCTGCGCCAGGGACTCCCCGATCTGGGGAGCGCGATTGGGATCATTTACCCGCACCGCAATTCCAGACACCGCGTTGCCAAGGCCGGTAAAGCGCTGGGCCAGGGACAGCGGCATGACCACAAACTGGTTGTCGTACTGAAACATTCCCGTGTCGAACAGACCCGTCACCTCGAACTTCCAGAAGCGGGGCACCGCGACGCCCAGGGCTGGATTGACCTTGGCCTGGGTAACAGGGACAAGCGTCACCACGTCTCCGGGGTACACCGAGAGACGCGACGCCAAACGAGACCCCAGCAGAATCCCCCCGTCCACGCCGGGCTTGGTGGTCTTGAAGGAGAGATCGCCCTTGGTAACCGATTGGGGGAGCGAGGTGACCGATCGGCGTCCTGTGTCAGGATCGAAGCCGAGAAGATTGACTCCCTCGCCGTAATCCTGTCCCGCGGTGATTCCGGCCTGACTGATCACCTCCGGGCTGGCCGCTACCACGCCCGGATGGCGGCGCACCCGCTGGAGCACCGTTTGCCAGTCATCCAGCCGGAGGCCAGACCCGTAGGTGAGAACCCGCAGATGCGGATTGGCCACCAGAATCCGTTCCCTGAGGTCATCCCGCAGACCATTCATCACCCCCAGCACCACGATGAGGGCGGTGACTCCGACCGCCACTCCACCGGTCGAGATGACGGTGTTGAGCGATGCCGTCCTGGAGTTTCGTCGGCTGCGCAAATACCTCCGAGCGATTCGCCACTCCAGCTTCGACGGCCAGCGAAGACCACCCAGGATCTCCCGGGCAGCCACGCTCAAACGAGCCAGCTTCCCCCCTTCCCTGCTTCCCAGCGTCCTCGCCGTCATGACCCCTCCGGGCGCATGGCCGGGAAGATGATCACGTCTCGAATCGAAGGCTGATCGGCCAGCAGCATGATGAGCCGGTCGATACCCAGGCCCATCCCTCCCGCCGGCGGCATTCCATACTCCAGGGCCCGGATATAGTCAGCATCGTAGCTGTGGGCTTCCGCATCTCCTCTGGATCGCTGCTGCATCTGATCCTCGAAGCGGCGGCGCTGATCGTCGGGATCGTTGAGCTCGCTGAAGGCGTTCGCCAGCTCGCGGCCGCCGATGAAAAGCTCGAACCGCTCGGTCAGACTGGGCTCCTCTCGGTGCTCCTTGGCTAGCGGAGATAGTGCTTTGGGATAGTCCACCACGAACGTGGGCTGAATCAGATGCGGCTCGACAAAGGTCTTGAAGACCTCATCCTGCAGCCGAGCGCCGGCAAGAGCCTCCACCGCCTCAGGTTCGCCTCCACCGCGAAGCACCGCCCGGCGAAGCTCCTCGTCCGAGGCAGAGGTCAGATCCAGCCCGGCCCGATCTCGCACCGCATCGAGAAAGCGCACCCGAGGAAAGGGCGGAGTGAAGTCGAGCGTGGTACCAAGCCGCTCCAGCACCTGGATCTCCAGGCAGTGGTGCACCACGCCGGCGACCATGGACTCGGTAAGCTCCATCATGTCCCCATAGTCCGCGTAGGCCTGGTACACCTCCAACATCGTGAACTCGGGATTGTGGGTCCGGTCCATTCCCTCGTTCCGGAAGTCGTGCCCGATCTCATACACGCGCTCGAATCCGCCGACCAGCAAACGTTTGAGGTACAGCTCGTCCGCAATCCTGAGGTACAGCGGCATGTCCAGCGCATGGTGGTGAGTGACGAAGGGCCGGGCAGCTGCGCCGCCATAGAGAGGCTGCAGGATCGGCGTCTCCACCTCGAGAAAACCACGGTCATCCAGAAAGCGTCGCATGTACGCGACCGCCCTGGCCCTGAGCCGGAAGATCTGACGCACCTCTGGATGGACCGCGAGGTCGGCGTAACGCTGGCGATAACGCACCTCGGGGTCCTGCAGGTCTCCGAAGCTGACCGGACCGCTTTCGGTCTGCTGGGTCTTTCCGCGCGGGAGCGGCCGAAGGGACTTGGCCAGCATGGTGACGCTATCCGCCCGGATGGTGATCTCCCCCTTCTTGGTGCGGAAGAGAGTTCCCTCCACACCGATGTGGTCGTCCAGATCGAGCAGCTCCACCAACTCGTAGTGGGGACCCAGTGCGTCACGCCGGAAATAGATCTGGATCCGGCCGCTGGGGTCCTCCAGATGGCCGAAGGCCGTTTTGCCGTGCGAGCCGAAGCGATCCAGCCGACCGGCCACCCGCACCTGAGGACCGGAGTCGCCCATGTCATCCTGATATGCGGCCAGGGCTTGGGCGGCGGTGTGAGTGCGCTCGTAGCGATAGGCAAAAGGCCGCACCCCGAGTGCCTCCAGCGCAGCCCGCTTTTCCCGACGGGCCGCCTCGACGTAGGAGCGCTCCTCCACCGTATTCACGCCGCCTTTCCCCCGAATCGCTTCAGATATGCCTGGATAAACGGGTCGAGATCTCCATCCATGACCCGCTGCACGTCACCCACCTTTACCTCGGTCCGGTGATCGTTCACCATCGTGTAGGGCTGGAACACATAGGAGCGTATCTGATTACCCCAGGAGTTGTCGGTCTTGGTGGCTTCAACCACGGCACGCGCGGCCTCCTGCTCCTCCAGCTTCTTCTGGTACAAGGCTGCCCGCAGCATCTTCATCGCAGTTGCCCGGTTCTTCGTCTGGCTGCGCTCCTGCTGGCAGGAGACCACGGTATTCGTCGGAATGTGGGTGAGCCGTACCGCAGATGAGGTCTTGTTGACGTGCTGGCCGCCCGCCCCGGAAGCTCGGAACACGTCCATCCTGATGTCCTCGTCCCGCAGGTCGATCTCGATCGTGTCATCCGAAACCGGATAGACGAAGACCGAAGCGAACGACGTGTGGCGCCGGGCCTGGGAATCGTAGGGCGAGATTCGCACCAGACGATGCACCCCCTTCTCCGCCTTGAGATAGCCGTAGGCGTACTGCCCCCGGATCTCGATCGAGACAGATTTGATGCCCGCCTCCTCGCCGGGAAGCAGATCGAGAATGGAAACCTCGAAACCGTGGCGCTCAGCCCAGCGGACGTACATCCGCATGAGCATCTCGGCCCAGTCCTGTGATTCGGTTCCACCAGCGCCGGGATGTATGGTGAGCAGAGCATCCCGGGCGTCCTCCGGGCCCTGCAACATGGCCTGGAGCTCGAACGCCTCCGCCGCCGTCTGCAGCTCGTCGGCTTCCCGCTCGAGCTCGGTGTGAAGTGATTGGTCGGGCTCTGCCTCGAGGAGCTCCGCCATCTCGAGCGCTCCCCGCAGCCTATGATCCAGATTGTCGTAGGGAATGAGCCAGTTCTTGAGGACCTTGATTTCCTGAACCGACGCCCGTGCCGCCTCCGGAGCCGACCAGAAGCCGGGGAGCG
>JBJMPB010000396.1:0-5219 GCA_045803455.1 Gemmatimonadales bacterium
CTTCGTTTCCACGGGGAGAAGATGACCGGAATCCTCGAGGGGCACATCCTGATAGGCGGGAGTGACTCGCTGATCCATGCGCGACTGGAAGGAACCCGGGAGCCCTAGTATCGCCCGCGCCTCCGGGATTGCCCACGAGCGACGGCCGGAGGCGGTTGGAGTCTTCTTCACGCACTTGGACAGGAGGCCAGATGAATAAGTTAGCAAGGACATTCACAGGCCTAGCAGCGCTGGCCTTCGTGCTAGCTGTTGTGGCCAGTTTTAGCGGCCCAATTATGAGGACTGGTGCCGAGGCCTACTCTAGAGCGTGCACCAACTTGGCCCTACTGGCGATCGCGTTGAATCTGATATTCGATCGTCCGGTCACGGTTGGGCGTTCCACGACTCTACCTTGACCTGTAGCACCACACCTGATTTCAATGGTCCAAGGCCAGCGGTTCGGCTATTGGCCCCCTCGAACATCGGGCCGATGAGGTAGTCGTCCCAACCTTCAGGGCACCGCGAACCGCGGGGCGCTGATGTTCTACCAAGGACGCGATCCAGCCGCATCTGCCCGAGCTGCCGCAGATTGGCGACGCCTCTCCTGCGATTGGCGCACCAGCGGGACCAGCGTCAGCACCAGCTCGTGTGCGGAGAACGGCTTGGAGAACAGAGGCATGGCGGCGGCGAAGGTCACCGCCGGGGTGTAGGCGGTCATCGCCACGATCGGCAACCCAGGTCGACATTCTTGCAGTGCCGCGATCAGCTCGTGGCCTGAGACCACGGGCATTTCGAGGTCGGTCACCACCACGTCCAGGAGCTCCGCCTTGTCGCGCTCGAGGACTTCGATGGCGCCCTCACCGTCCCGCGCGATGACCACCACAGCGCCTTCGAGGTTCAGCATCCGGGCTAGCGCTAGTCCGACATTACCGTCGTCGTCAACCAGTAGAAGGCTCGCGCCCTCCAGCAGGCGGTCCGTAGATGGGAGGTCCCACTCGTTCATCAGCCAGTGATCCCGGGTTCCAGGATACAAAGGGAATACTACAGCACTGTGCTGCAACAATTTATATGTCTGTCAAGGCTCGCAGCTTGCTCCGATTCTGAGTGAGATCACCGTGTTTTGCGAACACAAGAAAAGGTGGCCTTCGGCTCGAGGCCAGGAGGGCAATGGCCGGTGCAAGTGCACCGGCGTTGTATTTGGACTCATCCTCGGGCTCAAGTCCACGAGGGGGAAACTGGAACCGGGCTAAGCCCCGGCCTCCGCTACCGCACGTGGCTGGTACTCGGACGGGTTATCGGCGTACCCCCACATGAACGGCGGCTCGGCGCCGCAGCAGCGGGCGAAGGCATAGAGCTGGCCGCGGTGGTGGAGGAACTCGTCGTGCAGAACGTGGAAGGCGACATAGCCGGGCCAGGTTGCGTTCCACGGGGTGGGCACCATCGCCGCAAGCTCCGCGTCAGCGATCCGCTTGACCGCCGCGTCCGCCTGCTCGAAGCACTGCCGGGCAAAGACCATGAGCGCGGCCTTATTGCCTAGCTCTGCCGCGAACTTCCCTTCCGATGATTCGTCGGCCGTGATGCGGCCCTTCGCCACCCCCTCCGCGATGTCGCGCACGATCGATGAGGTGTGTACTGCCAGCTCCTGCGGCGTGCGCATGCCGGGGACCGGGTGGGTGGCGTAGCGCTCGGCCGGAATCGCCTCAAGCAGGCGTAGATACACGCCGTATTTCTGCCGGAACTGGTCCCACATTTGATCGAGGGTGGCCTTGTCCATGGTTACTCTCCTTCACAGCGCGATCGGGCGTTCGGGATAGCCAGCGACAACTGCGATGCCCTGGGTATGATGGGAGTCGTCAACTTGCGGCGCGGATCCCCTGGCGTCCAGTGGTCGCACGCGGCACCAGCGAGGTCCGGTCGCTTGACGGAACCGGTATATGCCCGCACCGTACAGCACACTTCCCATCGAGGCCCCATGCGAACCTCGGCCCAGCGCCGATTCTTCAGCACCCTCATGCCTGTCCTAGGCCTGGTGGCGCTGGGGAGCTACCCCTGTTCGGCTGCCGCCCAGAGCAACGGGCAGTCCGCCGGACCCGTCGAGTTGTCACCCGAGCTCCAGCATGCCCGCGCCGGGCTGGAGAAGTACCAGGACCCGGTAGTCGCGGTTCGTGACGGCTACTTCTCGACGCTCGCCTGCGTGGAGTACGTGAAGGGCGGCGAGGGCAGCATACACTACACGCCGGGCGGGATGGGCGTGCACTTCCTCAACCTGCAGCTCATTAGTCCGACGCTCGATCCAGCCAAGCCTCAGGTACTGATATACGAGCCGGTCGGGGACCGGCTGCGTCTGGCCGCGGCGGAGTGGTTCCTGCCGACTGAGGTAGCCGGCACTGCTCATCCCGCGATTTTCGGCCAGGAGCTCCAGGGACCGATGGAGGGGCACGTGCCTCTGCAGCCGAAGGGTCTCCACCACTACGACCTGCACGTCTGGCTGTGGAAGGACAATCCGGCGGGCGTGTTCTCGCCGACGAACCCGGCAATCAAGTGCCCCAAGGGGAGCTACTCGTTCATCGAGCAGGCGCCGAAGCTGGTGGACGCGGCGCGACACTGAGCATGCGGGGCCGGGATTCCAGAGCCGGAGACTGCCAGCAAACAGCTATCGAGCTCGGGGACCTACCGACACCAGCCGCTCAGAGCGCGGGTTACTGCTAAGCTCGGTGTAGATGGTTACGCGATGCTGACGCTAGGCGCGCGATGGACCTGGCTCAACAACGATTATGGTCTGTTTGCCATGGTGGCGGAGCGTTATCGGCAGCCGTGGCGCCTCAGCCTCGAGTCGCTTCCGAACAGCCCCATCGAACCAATTGGTATCATCCACAATCAGAAATCCGCCCGGGATGATTCTGCGCAGAAGGCACTCGATCTCAGTCCAAACCACGCCAGGGTCATGGCTGCCATCCAGGTAGACGAAACTGAAGCGATCCAATGGTACACGGCTGCCGGATCGCCAGATATACAGGTGATCCAACTGGCTGAGAAACAATTCGGAATCCATCATGTAATGAATATGGTTGGCGTATCTCGCCAGGTTCCGTTTCATGGCACGGTAGTGCCGATCATCGTATTCAAACGGCGCGCCCTCATACGGGCGTGACCCATAAGGGTCTACCGTGAGCACGAGCGGCCGCCGCATTGATCGGGTGTACACCAAGTCCAGGAGCCTGAGGATCAGCAGAGCTGAACCCCCTGACCTGGTTCCGATCTCAAGGAACGGAGGCGGATCGTCACTCCAAGGTGTCGCCACGACGGCGTGCGCCAACTCCAGCAAGAATCGTGTTTTTGTGTCGCTCTTTTGACGGCATCGGAAGACTTCCCACCGGAGGCGAGAGTCACCGAGTTTTTGGGGGTGCCGTTTCGGATGGGAATCCGAAAGCTGGGGGTGCGTTACCAGGGGCAGACCCACATGGTTAGCCTCGTCTGAGGGCGATTGGGTTTCTTCGTTCGATTAGCTGCTAACACAGACATTTAAGTGAGTAAAGTACGGCAAAGTCGAGAACCAGGCCTGGATCAGAAGTCCTGGTTTGAGCCCAGAGCCTGCCCCTAGAGCAAGGAGGGGGAGGGGCAACTATTTGTCTGGGCAGCCGGGGGTCGAGACACTCACGAAGCGGCACACAAACCTGTGGAGGGCGCGGTCATGCACGTCGATCTTTACACCAAGTGCGTTCTTACCATTATCGCCGTGTGTCTTCTGGTTCTGGTCTTTCGGGAAAATCTCATCGTCCGCCCTCTCGCAGCTCAGCGGGAATTCACCTGTCATGGGGATATGACCGCGAACGAGTATGGGGGAACCCGAGCAAAGGTGGGCGGGTATCAGTTCGTGGTCAGCTGTCCTTAATAAGGACCTGGAAGCACGAGCCCCGTCCAGGCAGAAGGACGAGTATCCGGGGTAGTCCTTACAACTGATGCTCCGCCAGCTCGCGGAACGCGTCGGGAACAGAGCGGCGGGCGTCGAGGGCGACCGAGGCATAGCCAATGGATTCCCAGCCGAAACGGTCACGGATCGCGTCGATGGCGCGGTCGGCCAGGAGGTGCGCCATCCCTCTCCCAGCGCCGGGGCGCCACGCCTCGTCGGCGAGGCCGAGCGGCAGATCGAGTTGCACCACCGGCTGCTCCTCGATATGCGACACCGAGATGGCGAGCAGGGAGATCGCGTGTTCCTCGGGATGGCTCCTAAGGACGGCTCGCACCAGGTCCTCGGCGATCTCGGCAAGGATGGCAGTCGCGGCCACGGGTTGCCGCAGCGTGACGGCGTGTGTCACCGAGCGGAGGTCGCCGAAGCGCACCCGCACCCCCACGGTCCGCCCGCACTTGCCCTTCGCCCGCAGGCGGGAGCCGACCCGGTCGGCAAGGTGCCAGAGCGACCGGCGGATGACCGGGTCCTGCACGGGCCTTCGGCCGAGCGCCGATTGCGCTCCGACCGAGCGGGCGTGGACATGGGTCCGGATGGCGCGAGGATCGCGGTTCCAGGCGAGGGCAGTCAGCCGCTCGCCCGCCGCACGGCCGAGAAGCCGGGCAATTGCGGCGGGGGAGCTCTTTGCCAGGTCGCCGATGGTAGCGATGCCGCTTGCGGCAAGTCGCGCCCTGGTCGCCGGGCCGACGCCCCACATCATCTCCACCGGCAAATCATGAAGGAAGGCGAGCTCGGTCTCCGGGTCGACGACAACCAGCCCGTCGGGCTTGGCGACCTGCGAGGCGATCTTGGCGAGGTGCTTTGTGCGGGCGACGCCGACGGAGATGGGAAGGGCCAGTTCGTCGCGCACCCGCCGGCGGATCGCTGCGGCAATCTCGGCCGGCGTGCCGAAGAGATGCGTGCAGCCGGCGACGTCGGCGAAAGCCTCGTCGATGGAGATCCGCTCGACCAGCGGCGTGAAGTCGCCCAGTACCCTGATCGCGGCGTCGCCGAGCCGTTGGTACTCCTTGAAGTGCCCGCCGACGAAGACCAGGTTGGGGCAGAGCGCTCGCGCTCGCCGACCCGGCATGCCGCCGTGGACGCCGAACGCCTTCGCTTCGTAAGACGCCGCGAGCACCACACCGCCGCCTACCGCGATCGGCCTCCCCTTAAGAGACGGATCGAGCATCTGTTAGACCGAGGCGTAGAACGCGTCCAGGTCCGCATGAAGGATTGTGGCCGTGTCCATAGTGAGGCGTGCCCGCGGCCTGATCGACTCGGCAAACTCTGACAT
>JBJMPB010000472.1:0-3552 GCA_045803455.1 Gemmatimonadales bacterium
GCCAGGTCTACGTTGATCCGCTCGGTGGGGCCGAGCGGCCGGCCCTGCCGCAGGGCACTATCCCGCTGGGCGTCCGGCGAAGCCGGCGGCAGCGCGCCCAGCAGTTGAACTTGACCGGGAGGCTGGCCAGGGCGAGTCAGAAAATGCCTGACACCCTGGCCAAGCACCGCCAGAGCCAGGAGCAGCAGCATGGCGCGAGCTTCGGATGTAGGCATTGTGGTACGGTAAAGCGGTGGGGTGGTTCTCTACGGACCAGCTTGGCGCTGAGCGGCGCTTATAAAGGCGAAGAACGGGATCTTAGTCTCTACCCTCCCTGCGGATCAGCTCCACCGCCACATCGCCCACCACCTGCAGGCTCGAGGCGCTGACCTTGTCAATCGTATCGTACTGGGTGTGCCAGGCTGGATAATCAAAGTCAACCACGTCGATGGCTCGAATGCCGGCCTTCTGCAGCTCCAGGTGGTCGTCGATGAGCGTGTGCCGGGGTGAGGCGATGAAATACCCGGCGTAACCCAGGTCCTTGGCGGTATCCCACACCAACTCTACCACTTCCGGGGCGCCCACCAGCGAGTTCCCCTCCTGATAGATCTGCAGATCCTTATCGGCGATCAGATCGAACAGCACGGCGTACAGCGGTTTGGGTCCCGGGGCCTGATGGGCCCCATAGTAGCGGGAGCCGATCAGCACGTCGTTGGGAGACTTGGTGAAGTCCCCGTAGTCCTCACCATCGACGAAGAGCAAATCGACCCCAACCGTCGAAGGGGTCCGCTTCAACACATCGGCCAGACCCAGGAGCAGCGCCACTCCAGACCCACCATCGTTTGCTCCCATTACCGCATGACTGGAGTCGCGGGAGGTAGGGCTATCCGACACCGGACGGCTATCCCAGTGCGCCAGGAACAGCAGCCGCTTCTCCGCGCCGGGATTGAAGCGGGCCAGGAAATTTCGAAGCCGCAGTGTGTCGCCCTTGCCGGTGACATGATTCCAGCTCTGCACCAGCAGCGTGTCGGCCCGCGCATGCAGCAAGCTGTCCAGCCAGTTTCCCATCTTCTCGTGGGCCGGCGTACCCGGCACCCTGGAGCCGAAGGCCACCTGGCGCTGGATGTACGCGAAGGCCGTCGAGCCGGCGAACTCCTGGGGAGGGCGGGCCTTCTCGCGGCAGGAGAGAACGGACAGGAGGGAACAGGCGCAGAGAAGGGAGACGATGGAACGGCGCATGAGGCTCTGGGCTGGGGTCTCTGATTGCGTCGAAGTCTGGAACGTAATGGGTAGGGGACTCCGTTGTGCCGCCCGGGTTACCTGTAATCCCCCGCGTAGAGCGACAATTGCAGCGAAAGCAGCACGAAGATCTGGGAGGTCCGCCGGTTTAGATGGCGCGCGTCGTTGATCGAATAGCCGAACTGCAGCCCGCCGGTCACCGTCTTTAGCAGATCGGTATCGAGCCCGCCCCTGATCTCCTGCCGCCTGACATCGGAGACTACCGTGCACTCGGGATTGAAGCCCTGTTCCAGGCAGGTGAGCGTCTTGGAGGAAACTGCCGTGAGGGTGGAGCGTACCCGCTTTCTGCTCCGGCTGAGAGCGGCCGGCAGTGCAAACGCGTAGTTCAGCGACCCGGTGATATCGTCCTGATCGAGCAGTGTGGCATTGCCGTTGTTCTCGGTGCGTTGGGAACGGGTCGACAGAGCGGCGGTCAACGCCAGGCCGTTTCTGAACGACAGCTGCAGATCCGGCGTGAAGGTCGAGGACGAGGTGGCGCTCCGGGAACCGCCAAACCCACCAGGCTGAGTAGATGTGCCTTCCCGCTGGCGGACAGCTGCGCCGGCCGCGAGCAAAGTAATCGGCCCTCTGGTAAAGGCGCGGGTCCAGCGAAGACTCCCCACCGGCCACTCCCGTTGGCGGCTGGAAGTCTCACTGAAACCATCGGCCACCAGCTGGAATCGATCGGTCTTGGTCAGGGAGTACGAGATGGTCGCGGTGAAGCCGAACGGCAGATCCGCTCCGGAGGAGAGCGTGCTGGAGCGGGTCTCGGTAGCGCCCCGAGCGCTCTCCCCTTCGTGACTCAGGAAATCATCCAGACCACCGAAACCAAGCATGAACCCGAGATCGGGTTGGAAGACGTTCAAATCGTACGTCGAAGCGCGCGCCAGCCTGGTGGTGTAATCGACGGGTCGTACCCGGGCAAACGCTTTACCCACGCCTCCACTGTCACCCGAGACCTGCTGCAGGAGGCGGGCAAGGTCAACCGACACTCCGATGTCGCGGCTTCTGGAGTTGTTCAGGGTCTGCGGGAGAATGAAGGCGCCGCTATCGCCATCCTCCTGGATGGGGGCCCGGCTGGTCAGCGTCCGGGAAAGGAGAAAATTGCTGCTCGTGCTGTAGCGGGGCCGCAGCCAGGAGCTGATCCGGGGAGTCAATGCCAGAGCCGTCGACACCGTCCGGTCTCGCTCCACCCCAACCGGTATTCCGAGGAAGAACTCGCGTTCGGCGTAAGCCAGCCGCCCGAGAGACGTCGAGTCGGGATACACCCGAAGGTCCCGGGTGCTGGTGATGTCCGAGTTGAGCGATAGCATGCCGAGTGGCTGCCAGGTCAGTCCTCCGGTATTTCGCCAGACATGGGTCAGAGAGACAGTAGGTTGGATCAATTCGTCTTGGGGTCGCGTTACCGGGACGGAAAACAGCGAATAATCGGCTTGATTCTTGGTCAATCCGCTGCTCCAGCGGACGTTTGAAGGGACCAGATTGAACTCGGCGTCCCGCAGCGCCTTACCTCCCTCGCTTTCGCGTAACCACTTGGGCAAGCGTTTGGCAATGCCCGAGAAAGGAAGACGGAACCCATGCCGGTTCAGCTGGAGGTTGTAGCCGAGAAGACCGGTGTAGGCGTTGCTGTTCGCGTCCGATAGCTCGGTGCGGGCACGCCCCTGGGTCAAGTTGCCGGTCAGGGATAATGGATCAAGCAGCCCTCGACTCATCCAGCCCCTGCCGCGCTGACTCCGCCGGATCGACAAGCTGTAATTGGCCGTCCAGGAAACCGGGGTGCGCAATCCGCTCAAGGCGTCGCCCCGAATGTCGGTGCCGGTGAGGAGCTGCGGGTCTACGTTGGCCCGGTTGTAGGAAACGCTGAATGGAATGGCCAGACCGAGCGAGGTAGGAAGGAACCGATCGAGCCGCCAGTTTGTGCCCAGCACAAATGCGCCTGTGGTTCGATACGTCGGATCGCTGTTGATCTGATGAAACTGGCCATCCCGCCGAATGAAGGAGGCGTTCAGGCTCCCGACGTCGGACGCGATGAAGCGGGTATCCACCGCCAAGGCGGTGCCTACATCCGACACCGGTCCGCTGAGCCGGATATCGTCCACCCAGAGCTCGGCCTCGGGTCCGGCGGACGAGCCCGCGAGCCGATAAATGCCGGCAGAGACCTCCTGCACCGCGGCAAGATTGGGCGGATTGATCCCTGGATCGGCCAACTGCACCATATACGGCCCATTACAGATCACATACGCGTTGGGGTCTCCCCCGCCACACTCCGCTGCTCCAGACGGCGGCGCACCGCTG
>JBJMPB010000541.1:0-7766 GCA_045803455.1 Gemmatimonadales bacterium
GGCTCTCCCAACAGCTACCGCTATCTGCTGGTTGGACTGGTAGCCCTGAGCAGTCTGTGGGCAGCCTGGGCGCTGTTTGGGTGGGTGCCCGTCGCGGGAACTATCGTGTGGGGCGCCGCCTTCTTCGCCAGCTGGCTCCTCGGCACCGCTGGATTTGGCGCGGCACTGCTCAGCCGAGCCGGCATCAAGGAAAATTTCGCCGGGCGACTGCTGCCGCCAGAAGCCCTTACCGACGAGTACCTGTGGGCTACGCCGCAGTTCGGGGTGCCGGCGGGCCGGAAGCCGGGAACCCGGACGCCTTCGCGTGGACTTTAGGATGCGGTGGAGCATAGCGGTTCTGCCCCTGATGTTCTGGACTGGCCTGGTTCAGGCTCAGACTATGCGCCCATTCGAGACCTTCCGGCAGAGTCACGGAGATACCCGGCTGGGCGCACGGGTCGTATACGCTGCGGGCAACCTGCGACTGCTGCCCGGCCCGGCGGACGAGCTTTATCGAATGGAGCTGTCCTACGATGAGGACCGCTACGTTCCGGTCAGCGACTTTGACAACCAAACCGGGGCCGTGGTGCTGGGCTTGAGGCCGGCAGGCGAGGGAGGCGTGCGGGTGGTTTCCCGCAGTCAGCTGAGCCAGGAGGCCACCGTGGCGCTCTCCCCCGCCGTCGACCTGAACCTGGACCTGGCCCTCGGAGCGGTGAATGCCGATGTGGAGCTCGGAGGTCTCCGGGTCAACAATCTTCATGTGAAAGCCGGCGCCAGCAGGACCATACTGCGCTTTTCCCGGCCCAATGCTGTGCGTTGCGAGCTGGCCGCGATCAGCGCTGGTGCAGCCGAGGTGTCAGTGATTGGGCTCGGCAACAGCCGGTGCGATGAAGTTGAGTTCGAAGGCGGGATGGGACGCGTCCTGCTCGATTTCGCCGGGCAATGGACCTCGAGCTCCCGGGTCGAGGTCAAGATGGCCATGGGAGAGCTTACCCTGCGGCTCCCCCGGCGCATCGGGCTGCAGATCACGATGGACAAGTTTCTCTCGAGCTTCGAGCCGGCCGGGTTGACCCGGCGGGGGAATACTTTCCATTCGGCCAACTACCAGAGCAGCGCGCGGCATCTCGATCTGGATCTCACCACGGCCATGGGTGGCGTGAATGTGGAGTGGGTGGACTAGATTGGATGCATGTCGCCGCTGGAAACCCTCGGCTTTGCGCTCGGCACCTCGTTCGCTTCGGGGCTGAACCTCTACGCCACGGTAGCCGCCGCCGGATTGTTCCAGCGATTTGGAATCATCCAGCTCCCCGATAGCCTCCATGTACTCGCGAGTCCCTTCGTTCTGGGGATCGCGATTCTGCTGTTCGTCATCGAATTCATCGCAGACAAGATCCCGTACGTCGACAGCGCGTGGGACGCCGTCCACACATTCATCCGCCCCCCCGCTGCTGCCCTCATCTCCTACAGCGCCTTCGGCCATGTGCCCGAGGAATGGAAGATCACCGCGGCGTTGCTGGCCGGCGGAGTGGCGCTCACCTCTCACGGCGCCAAGGCTACGACTCGCGCCGCCGCCAACACCAGCCCGGAACCGATCAGCAACTGGACGCTCAGCACTCTGGAGGATGGACTGGCGGTGTTCCTGGCGTGGTTGGCTGCGGCGCACCCGGTCCTGACGGCAGCAGTCGTAGTGGTGCTGGTGATTCTTGCGGTGCTGTTGATCTGGAAGCTGGTAGGCTACGTGCAGTTGCTGCGTGACCGGGTTCGAGGATGGAAAACGAGACCGGCCGGTCCGCCTGGAGGCGCCACGTAGCGCCGTCTCAATCCAGTCTCGCTCGGACTCTCCCTCCCATTCCGACACCGAGCCGCCGCGCCGCCGAGCCATCACGCACGGCGATCTCCACTGCTCCTCCCGATCCGATGTAAGCCAGCAGGCTTCCAGTTGCCACCTCGTTGTAGGTCTGCTTGAGACGGCCGATCTCCAGCTCGTCGATCTCGACCTTTGCGTGCGACGGCACCAAATCGGCCGTGAGGTTGGTTATCAGACTACCGAATCGATCGACGTACACCACCTCTCCGACCACTGCTCCGTTCTCTCGATGCGGCGGGGTGTACGCCAACCGGTGAGGCACGCCGGCGAACTTCTGCCCCAGTGAGGTGAGGGCGACGCCGGTCGCCAGCGCAGCGGCTGCCGGAGCGAAGAGGTCGCGGCCGTGAAAGGTTCTCGACGCTCCTTCCCGGACCTGGAGTGCGACAGCCTCCACCTCGGTGTCGTGCAGCACCGGGGTGAACACGCCGTTGTCGGGCCCCACGAACCGGTGTCCATGTGCGCTCAGGGCCAGGGCGACGCGCGAGCTGCCGACTCCGGGATCTACCACGACGAGGTGGATTGTGCCGGTGGGAAAGCGGTGCCACGTCCGCCCCAGGATGTATGCGGCGGACCGAATATCTCCGGGAGCGATCTCGTTCGTTACATCGACCAGCGTGGTACCGGGAGCACCACTGAGGAGGACGCCCTTCATTTCGGCGACGTAGGAGTCGGCGGTGCCGAAGTCGGTCAAGATGGTGATGAGAGCCATACCGGGAGCAAACGTGGGGGGCGGAGCGACTGTCTCCGAGGTCCTTAGCCTCTCAATATGGGCAGCGCCATGCTCCGGCCGGCAGTTTTGCGCTGCAGCTGCTCGGCAATATCCCGGAGACTTTGGGCGGCGGGACTCTCAGGCTGGGCAATCAGGATGGGCTGCCCTTCGTCCGCCAGAACGGCCAGCTGCGGCTGGAGCGGAACGCTGCCCAGCAGGGGCGCTGAAATCTCTTCGGCCAGGCGCTGGCCCCCGCCGGAGGAGAAGAGCTCGAATCTGCGGCCGGTCTCGGGATCGGTGAACCCACTCATATTCTCGACCACACCGATGACAGGAACGCCCACACGCTCGAACATCTTCGCTCCCCGTAACGCGTCACCTACGGCAACTTCCTGGGGCGTAGTGACGATCAGCGCGCCGGCCACGTGCGTGGCCTGAACCAGGGAGAGTTGGGCATCGCCCGTGCCGGGAGGGAGATCGACGATGAAGTAATCCAGCTGGCCCCACTCGACATCCTGGAGGAATTGATTCACGATTTTCATGATGATCGGACCGCGCCAGATGGCCGGAGCATCCCGCTCCACCAGAAAGCCCAGGGACATCAGCTTCACGCCGTAGGCGTCCAGCGGCTGGATTTTTCCTCGCAGCACGGGCGGGCGATCGAAGACTCCGAACATTCGCGGAATGTTCGGACCGTAGACGTCCGCATCCATCAGCCCGACCTGATGACCTGCCTGGACCAGGGCGATGGCAAGGTTGGCCGCGACCGTGGACTTGCCAACTCCGCCCTTGCCGGAGGAGATCGCGATGATCTTACCGAGATTGGGTTGCTCGGCCGGCTGAGGGACCGCTGGTCCGGTCGGGGCTGCAGCTCCAGTCGGAGGTCCGTGGCTGGGTTGGGCAGGCCCGGCCGGATTGGTCACGTTGATCTTGATCTCGTCCTTCCGCACGCCCTCGACCGCGGCCACGGCGCTGCGAGCGGCACGCACCAGATTTGCAGGATCTTCGGGAGCCAGGAGGAACGTGAAGCTTACCCGACCCTCGTCGGTCACCGTCAGCTCGCGAATCATCCCGGCCGAGAGCAGATCGTTCTCCAAGCGGGGATTCTGAATCCGGGCAAGTGCCGCCGTGACTCGGGCCTCGAGCGAATCGCTCACGGACTACACTGCCTCCACGTGCTTGACTTCCGGCACCATCTCCCGGAGCCGGGCCTCGATGCCTTGCTTCAAGGTGACCGTGGAGGCGGAGCAACCGTGACAGGTTCCCCCGAGACGCAGCAGCAGAATCCCGTCCTGCTCGTCGAAGTCCACGACCTCAACCCGCCCCCGGTGGGACGCGATGTAGGGCCGGAGGGTGTCCAGGGTCCGCTCGATGCGATCGATGGTGTCCATGGTGGAAATATAGTGGGAGTCGGGAGTCGGGAGTCGGGAGGAGCAGGAAGCAGGTGATCCGGCAGCACCTATTCGCGACCACCAGTTCCCGACGTTCTACCCCGAGTTCCCGGCTGGTTCCCGGGGACCCCGGTGCCAAGACTCCCGACTCCCGACTCCCCACTCGCGACACCATCCGACCCCAGATACTTCCGCGCCGCCTGGAGCACCGTATCCTGCACCTCCGCCAGCGATCCGGCCAACGAGAGACCGGCGGCTTTAGTATGTCCACCTCCGCCATATGCCTTCGCGAAGGCGGCGACATCCACGTCACCCACTGATCGGAGCGAGACTTTGACTCGACCCTGGGCAATTTCCCGGAAGAGGAGCGCCATGCGCACTCCCTCGATCGAGCGAGGAAACTCGACCACCCCGTCCAGATCGTCTGAGGAGACGCCATGGCGCTCGATCGAGCCCGGCGGAACCGTCACCCACGCCAGCCCGTACTCCGGTTCCACCACCAGGGTTTGCAGCGCCTCGGCAAAGAGACGAGGCCGACCCTCGGGCGCCCGGGCGTACACCTCGAGATAGATCTGCTCCGGGTCTACTCCGATCTCCAGCAGGTCGGCCGCAATCCTCAAGGTATGAGGCCGGGTGTTGCTGAACCGAAAACCCCCGGTATCGGTGAGCAGCGCGACGTAGAGCGCGCGGGCGACCGCCTGGGTCAGGGGCCAATCGTTTGCCCGGGCGATCTCGAAGATCAGCTCACCAGTGGCGGCGGCGTCCGGATCCACGTAGCGGGGTCCGGGCGGAAGCACGCCGGCGCTGACGTGATGGTCCACGCAGGCCACCGGAACGCCGCGCTGCTTGACCGTATCGCTCAGCATGCCCAGCCGCGCCAGATCCGAAATGTCCAGCACGATGATCAGGTCGGCCCGGCGCAGCTCCTTGACCGCCTCGCTGGTCTTGTCGACTCCGGGAAGATCGCGGAAGAGGAACCCGAATCGGGGCGGCGTCGGAGTGGGGTTGGTGATGATGGCATCGATGTTCTGGGCCCGCAGCAGGTGCACCAGGGCCACCTCACTGCCCAGACCGTCGCCATCGGGGTTGACGTGGGTGATGATGCAAACGCGCTGGCCCGGCCGGAGCGCATCGGCGAACGATGCAGCCCAGGCGGTCTTGTCGGGAGACAACAGCAGCGGCATTTCCAATACTAACCGCAGACAACCACCGGCGCGAAACTCTACGTCCCGTTGCCAGCCGCCAGCCGGGAATGCGTCCGGCTGTAGGAGAAGTAGATGACCAGTCCGATCACCAGCCAGATGACGAGCCGGAGCCAGGTCTCCTTGTCCAGATAGGCCATGAGATACGCAGAGGATAGCGCGCCCATCGGGGCCACGAACCAGACCATTGGCGTCTTGAATGGCCGAGGCAGGTTGGGCTCGCGTATCCTCAACACGAGAACCCCACAACACACGATCACGAAGGCCAGCAGGGTTCCGATTGATACCAGTTTGGCCGCATCCCTGACGGGCAGAATGGCTGCGGGGATCGAGACGGCCAGTCCGGTAAGGATGGACGTGATATACGGAGTGCGGAATCGGGGGTGAACTCGCCGAATGAAGGGAGGGAGTAGTCCGTCGCGGGACATCGAATAGAAAATGCGGGACTGCCCCAATAGCTGGACCAGAATGACCGATGTGAGCCCGGCGATCGCTCCAATCTTAATGAACGCACCGAAGAATCCGAGCCCGGTATAATCCGCCACTTTAGCAATCGGAGCCGGGACGTCCAGGTCGGAATAGTGGACAATGCCGGTGGCAATGGCAGAGACCACGATGTACAGGACGGTACACGCAACCAGCGATCCGATGATGGCAATCGGCATGTCCCGCTGGGGATTCTTCGCCTCCTGCGCCGCGGTTGTGACCGAATCAAATCCGATATAGGCAAAGAACACGATTGCCGCCCCGGCCACGACGCCGCTGAAGCCGAAGTGCTCCCGCGCTCCGGTATTGGGCGGGATGAAGGGATGCCAATTCTCTGGGTTCACGTGCGGGGCCGCCAGGGCGATGAAGAGCAAGACCACGGCCACTTTGATGAAAACGATGACGTTGTTCACCGAGGCCGACTCCCTGATCCCTACCACCAGCAGCGTCGTGATGAGTGCGATGATGAACACCGCCGGCAGATTCAAAAGCGCGGTTACCTGACTGCCATCAGCCAGGGTTACCACCGTTCCCCGCGCAGCCTGCCAGTGGGCCGGAATGTGAATCCCCAGCCCATCCAGAAATGAGACCATGTAGCCCGACCAGCCGATCGCCACCGTGGTTGCGGCCAGGGCGTATTCCAGCACCAGGTCCCAGCCGATGATCCAGGCAATGAACTCGCCCAGGGTGGCATATCCGTAGGTGTAGGCGCTACCCGCCATCGGCACCAGCGAAGCGAACTCGCTGTAGCACAGCGCGGCAAAGATGGATGCGACCCCAGCCAGCACGAATGACAGGACCACCGCCGGCCCCGAATTCTGCGCCGCTACGGTTCCGGTCAGGACGAAAATTCCGGTGCCAATGATGGCGCCCACGCCGAGCGCTGTCAGGTTCACCACTCCGAGCGCTCGTTTGAGACTATGGTCTGCGGCCGCTTCTGCCTGCAGCGCAGTGACGCTCTTGCGTCGGAAGAGGCCGTTCACGCCGATTTCCTCAGTGACTGGACGTTCCGTTCACGCTGCAAAACGCTGTGCTTCCGGCCATAGCCGAAGTAGATCACGAATCCGATCAGAAGCCACACGAGCAGCCGAATCCAGGTGTCAGCCGGAAGCGTTGCCATGAGGCCCAGGCAGCAGACAATGCCCATGATCGGCACGAAGGGGACCAGGGGCGTTCGGAACGGCCGGTCCAGGTCAGGCCGCTTTTTACGGAGTATCAGCACCCCGATACAGACCAGCACGAACGCCAGCAACGTGCCGATGTTCACCAGCTGGCCCAGCAGCTGAAGCGGCAGAATTCCGCTGGCAAGACCTACCGCAACCCCGGTGAAAATCGAGGACAGATAGGGAGTACGAAATCGGGGGTGCACCTTCCCGGCCCAGCCGCCGAGGAGTCCATCGCGTGACATCGAATAGAACACCCGGCTCTGGCCCAGCAGCATGACCAGGATGACGGATGCGAGGCCGAGCACGGCACCGACGTCTACCAGGATCCGCACCAGATGAGGAGCGCCAACCTTCTCCAGGGCGTAAGCCACCGGCGCCGCCACATTGAGCTCGGTATAGGGAACCATTCCAACCAGCACCGCCGAGACCACTACATAGAGCAGGGTACAGATGGCCAATGAGCCCAGAATCCCGATCGGAAGATCGCGTTGCGGATTCTTGGCCTCCTGGGCCGCCGTCGATACGGCATCGAACCCGATATAGGCAAAGAACACCAGGCCCGCCCCCCGGAGCACGCCGGACACGCCGTAAGTGCCCCACTCGCCGGTGTTGGGGGGAATGAACGGCTGCCAGTGACTCGGGTTCACGTAGCTGAGACCGACGCCGACGATCAGCAGCACGATGGCAACTTTGAGGATCACGATGAAGTTGTTGACCGAGGCCGATTCCTTGATCCCTACCACGAGAATGGTGCTCATTACCGCTACGATGAAAACCGCGGGCAGGTTGAGCAGCGCGCCGGTCAAGTTGAGACCGGTATGAGCACACCCGGCCACCGCCCGGGTGACCTCACCCTCGGTACACCACCGGGTGGGCGCCTGGGTCAGATGTCCCGGCAGGTTGATGCCGAACTGATTGACGAGGCTGACCAGGTGTCCCGACCAGCCGACTCCGACTGTGGCCGCG
>JBJMPB010000559.1:0-4513 GCA_045803455.1 Gemmatimonadales bacterium
GGATCACCCGCGCAGGGCGTCGCCGGCTCACGGTGTCCTTCCAGACGATCTCGGCCCGGCGCAGGCTGTCGCCGGGGTAGAGCACCGTGCCCGGTGTGGTCTCGCCTTCACCCAGCTCGATCCGGACGCTATCCACCGCGCTGGGGCCGTAGCGCTCCCGAAGCTCGACCTCGCTTCCTTCGGGAGTAAGGGGGCCGTTCCCGGAGCGGAGGCTGACTTGCCAGTCACTGGCCGGCGGCGCGGGAGCGGAGGGCTGCTGGTGAACCTTCTGACGGCTCCCCGAATCCGCGCACCCCAATGAGCAGCACAGGGCAGCCAGGAGGAGTGATTTACGGCTCAAGCGCAGTCTCCTTATAGCCCAGGAGTGTCCATGGTTCAGACCAAACAAACGCGCGGAGATGCGTGCCCGCAAGCAGATCGAGGCGGGATTAGCCCAGCTGGAGACCGGAGCAATAGGCAACCAAAGGGTTGCCTAGTCGCTGGGCGCGGTGTATTCTATGTGCAACCAGGAGGTTGCCTATGAGCACGAGTAAGCTCTCGCCCGGCCGGGCGAGCACCGACCAGATCCAGAAGAGCATCATCCTGAGGGCTCCCCGCTCCCGGGTGTGGCGCGCCCTCACCGATCCAGCTCAGTTCGGCGAATGGTTTGGTGCCCGGCTGACCAGCCGGTTTACCCCGGGCCAAACGACGCGAGGCGCGATCACCATTCCGAAGTACGAGCACCTTGCGTTCGAGGTCATCGTCGAGCAGATGGAGCCGGAGCGGCTCTTTTCCTGGCGCTGGCAGCCGGGAGGCGATCCGGATGTAAATCCGGCCGAGCCGATGACTCTCGTGGTATTCGAGTTGGAAGATGTCGCGGAGGGAACTCGGCTCACCGTCACCGAGTCGGGCTTCGATCAGATTCCCGTCGCCCGCCGCAGCAAGGCGTACCGGGAGAACGACGCGGGCTGGACCGGGCAGCTCGAGAACATCACTCGATACCTGGCCCGTCCGAGCTCGGCTCCGAGATCCGGCCTCGGTATTTGCCGCCCTGGGAGATGCCACCCGGCTCGGTCTGGTCTCCCGGCTGTCCAGCGGCGGCCCGGCATCCATCAGCCGCCTGACGAACGGCTCCGGCGTTACCCGTCAGGCGGTCACCAAACATCTTCGGGTGTTGGCCAGCGCAGGCCTGGTGCGAGCCAGCCGGCGGGGAAGGGAGAGTCTCTGGACGCTGCAGCCGGAGCGCCTGGATGAGGTGCAGCGGTCGCTCGACCTGATTGCTCGACAGTGGGACCATGGGCTGGGCAAGCTCAAGGTGTTTGTGGAGTCTCCGCTTGCCGGCGGCGACGCCGAAGCCAGAGCCACCCGGCCCCGAGCAGGAGAACAGCGCCGAGCACCAGACCGCTCCGACTGATCCATTTTTCAGCCACCTGCCAGCTTGCGCCGAGCACGTAGCCAAGGGTGACAAACGCTACCGTCCAGAGCCCGGCTCCCAAGGCGTCGGCCACGATGAACCGGCGGTAAGGCATTCGAGAGGAACCGGCCACGAACGGCACCAGCGCCCGGGCAAAGCCGATGAAGCGACCGATGAATACGGCACGGGGTCCCTGCCGCTCAAAAAATGCGTCTACCTGAGCCAGGCGCTTTTTCCGGAGGCCGAACCGGGAGCCTTTCTTGAGCAGCCACTCCCGGCCGAGGCGGGCCCCCAGCAGAAATCCGATGTTGTCGCCGGCTACCGCGCCTGATGCAACGGCAGCAATTACGGTGTCGAGCTCCAGAATTCCTTGATGGGCAAAGAACCCCGAAGCCAGCACCAGGCTTTCTCCGGGTACCAGCAAGCCGGCAAAGGCGGCACACTCGAGCATGGCCGCGCCAAAGATGATGAGATAACTCCAGTCACCCAGGCGAGTGACCAGGTCGAGTAGGTATTGCAGGATACTAGCCGTCACCGGCTACCGAGAGGACGCGAGTAAAGGGAGAGGCTGATTCAGTGTGCCGGCGGCTCCGGGGCACTGATCCAGCGGGATATCCTCCACGAGCCGTCCGGCTGCTGGGCCCATACTTCGAAGCCTCGTACCACGGAGGTGGTCGCGTCCGGTTTTCCTGCCGCGGTGGTGAACCTCCAGATATCGCGGACCACGGCAAGCCTTCCAGACGCCATGACCTCGACCACCTCTACCTCATAATGAGTCTTGGGGCTGCCCAGCTTCGGATTGGCCACCCGGTCCATCTCTCGGGCATAGCTATCATCGGGTTGACCCGGATACCACCCGACCAGGTCCGGCGCCCACACCTTTGAGGCGGATTTCCAGTCTCCCCGGTTGGCCGCGGCCACCCAGTCGGTCAGGGATGCGTGTATTGCCCGAACCGCGGCCGCCGAATCCGCCTGAGTCTGGGCGCTGCCGGTCGCAGATGCCGTGAGCGACAAGAACGAGAGCAAAAGAGCCACTCTCAACATGCGCGGCGCCGATTGCCGAGATCTACATCGAACCGGGTGGTGTCCCGGGCCGGGCTGCCCATGCGGAACTCGAGCGTGCCACCCTCGATCTCGTCAGTTGTTCCCCCAGTGGTGACCTCCAGCTGTATGCTGGCCGGGCCGGGAACGGCAAACGAAGGGCTTACGTGAAAGGCATAAGCGCCATCGTGAGTGGTCGTCACCGGACCGATTCGGGTATCGACCGGCCGGCTCTGCTCCTGCAGATCCTGCTGCACCACCAACAGAACCGACGCGTTCGGCACCGCTTCACCGCAGTTCGTAATGTGACCCTGGACAGCGGCCGTGACCGGCGCGCCAGCCGAGATGGCGAGACTTCCGCCTTCGACGCAGGCGAGGAGACATAGTGTTAGTCCGGGCCACGCGTGCCGGTGCATTGTCACTCGATCGGAATGTTGATGATGGGTTGGGTCTGCCACCGGCCAGACAGCACCACGTCCGGCTGCACCCGTGAAAGTGGATGGGCTGTGCCGCAGGTCCAGTCGCCGGAACCCCAACCGGGGTACGCGGGGATCATGTCGGCCGCGAGGCTCTCGGTAAGGGGTCCCGAAACTTCCATGCTGATGTGAAAGCTATCGCTCACCGTGACCCGAACTGCCTGAGCCGCTATCGTGGTGTCATAGGTGACCTGTTGGCTGGGCGAGCGGCGTGCTCGGACGAACACAATTGTGGTTGTGTCGGCCCAGCTTCCTATAAAGTTGCTGTCTGTATCCACCTGCAGAACTGTGAACGCGCAGCTCAGATCTTCACCAGTGGACGGGTCCGTCCCAGCAGCCTGGGCGGAGATCGAGTAGCCCTCGATATCACCGTCAAATCGGCCGGGCTTCACCGGGTCGTCACACGCAAGAATGCTAAGGCCGGCAAGCCATGCGACGGACACTCCGCGGGTGGACTGTGTCAGGGGAATCTCCTACGCCGGCTGATGGGTTTGCCACCACTGCGTGGCGGCCTCTTCGCTCCAGGGCTCGACCTCGATCTCCCCCAGCGTCCGCTCCAGCTCGGCGGCACTCCGCGGCCGATCCTCCGGTTTCTTGGCCAGGCAGGCGAGCACCAATCGATCGAGCTCCGGTGCAACATCCAGCTCGGTGCGCTGCGAGGGAGGCACCGGCTTCTCCTGAAGATGCTTGGTGATCATCTGCAGCCCATTTGCCGCCTGGAACACCAGCTGCCCGGTAAGCAGGAAATAGGCAACACAGCCGAGCGCGTACAGGTCGGCCCGGCCGTCCGGCGGTTCGCCCAACGCCATTTCGGGGGCCAAATATGCCGGAGTCCCCGGAGTGAGCCCGATGGCCGTGGCCATGGTGTCGTCGCTCTGCGGCACCACCGACTTGACCAGGCCGAAATCCAGCACCTTCACGAAGTCGTGCCTGAGACCGACCCGTCCCACGTGAATGTTGGCCGGCTTGATGTCCCGGTGGATCAGCCCGGAAGCATGGGCTTCTTCCAGTGAGTCGCAAACCTGCCGCAGGATGTGGATCACCCGCCCTTGCGGGATGGGACCCTCCTTCCGCACCAGGGTCTCCAGATCCATACCCTCGAGCAGCTCCATGACGAAATACAACGTGCCGTCCTCGGTCTCGCCGAAGTCGTACAGCTCCACGGTATGAGGTGAACGCAGTTTGGCGGCGGCATCGGCTTCACGCTTGAACCGGGCCACAGCCAGGTCCGCGCTCCGGGGATCCTGGGACGAGAGCACCTCGGGGCGGATCAGCTTGATGGCCGCGGGGCGGGCCAGCATGCGGTGGGTGGCCCGGTAAACTGACCCCATGCCTCCTTGGCCCAGGGGCTCACCCAGCCGGTAACTGCCCATCTCCCGCTCCTTGGCCACCTCGCGTCCAAGACCGGTGACTACCCGGGAGATGACCACCGCTACTCCCAACAGCAAGTAGTTGGGGTAATGCATCAGAAACGCGTTGCGGAGCGGGCCAAAGTGGTACACCCCCTCGGCTTGCGCGGCGATCATACCGAGCGGATCCATCGAGGCCGCGATCAGACCCGCAACCGCCATCTTCCAGGGCGGAGTTGGCATGAGCGCCGCAA
>JBJMPB010000425.1:0-5736 GCA_045803455.1 Gemmatimonadales bacterium
CGATCGTATCCTGTCCCAGCAGCATTTCGCCCGGGCCGCTGAGCAGGTACTGGCGAAAGGCCAGCAGTGTCAGCAGGGCCATGACGACGAACGGGATCCAACGGGGGATGTTGTCGAGCTCGGATGAAGCGGATCGTTCCACTCAGGCCTCGCGAACGGATGAAGAGCTGGCCGCGTTCCGGCGGAGGAGAAATGGGATGGTTGGAAGCACCTCGGTGCCGGTGAGCAGCAGCCGGCTGGCAAGGGCCAGCCCGGCCGCAGGCTTGAGGCCGATATCTCCAGCCAGCATCAGCAGAAAGACCGACTCGCGCGGCCCCAATCCACCGGGGGCGAAGAGCGCCACGAATCCCACCAGGTAGGAACAGGTGAACACTCCGATTGCCTGCCTCAGTCCCAGATGTACGCTCGGTAGCACCCCTTTGGTGAGTAGAACCAGGGCCGTGCCATAGGCTACCCAGGCAAGAAGGTTGGCGGCGAAAGCCAGCAACAGCCAGCTTGGTGGAACGGCCCGGAGCCGAGGAAAGGACGAGGGAAGGAGTCGGCCAATGCGGTTTAACATGGGTTGTGATGTGAGCATAATGATCCCGGCCGTACAGGCCAGGAGCACGGATGCGGCTGCCGGATACATCTCTGCTCCTGCTGTTTGAAATGCCTCACGAGCCGTCAGCGCCACGATCACTGCCCCACTCCCCAGCGCCAGCGCTTGCAACACCAAGGCTCCGGCAACTGCGACAGAAGGATCAACTCCCGCCCGCTGGGCAAGGACGGCCGCTCCAGCGACCGCCCACACCTTTCCCGGCACATACTTTCCCAGACTGGCGAGAAACCAGATTCGGGCGGCGGTCCAGAACGGAAGCTGTTCTCCCATGCTGAGCACGACTCGGCGCCAGGCCTCGATCAGCACTGCATATCCGGCGAAGACGACCAAGACACTGGCAAGCAGCCATGTGGGGGAGAACCGCCATTCCAGCGGCTGCGCGCGCAGCTCCTGCCAATTGAGAACCAGGGAACGTGCTGCCAGGACTACCAGGAATGCGCCGGCTGCGAATTGCAGAACCTTCCAGAAGCTAGGCCGCGCCACCGGCCCTACTCGATTGCACCTGCACCTGAACCGACTCCCCGCTCTCGTCTTCCAGAGCTACGAGGGTTCGATGTCCCAATGGCGTCGTTAGAAGCACCCGCCCATCTGCTGAGACCCGGGCAGCCCGCACCGACCTCCGAAAGCGGCGCCACTGAACAAGCTTGTGCGCGGAGCCAAAGTATGGTCGGTCGTCGGCCAACGCCTGAAGCAGACTGACGAAGGCCGGCTCCGCTCCAGGAAATCCGAGCGCCTCGACGGTGTTGGGGTGCCACAGCCCCACCCAGGCGCCCTCGACCGACTTGCACTCCCGAACCAGGTCACGAGCGTCCTCAACCCATCGTCCGGGCTCCTCGATGCCGGCGTATTTGCTCAGTGCTCGATCCATCCAGAGCAGCGGTACGATATCGAGCGGCAAGATGCTTTCAGTACCGGCGTCCCAGGCGGGCACAATGTCCGCTACTCCCAGGCGGAAGCCGTTCCGGTCGGGGAAACCCCAGGTCGCATCGTATTCCAGCCCCGCGGCAACCATGTGACGCTGGGTCTGGCCGGGTCGCATTCGAAGGAAGTGCTGCCGCGCGCCGGTCACGGGGATATCGGCGACCCGGCTGAGTGAACGCCGCTCCTCGGCCATGCGCTCGGCGCTGGTGCCGGTGGCGAAGCTTCCGTGCAACCCGATCTCGTGTCCGGCGTGAGTCAGCGCCGTGAGAACCCGACGCGCCGAGGAGCCTTCGGGATTGTACGTCGCATCCCCCGCCAGGCGCGATCTGAGGGTGGGGCGGGCGCAGATGACGAACCAGGTTGGGCGGATCCCATGGTGGGCTTCGAGCTGGAGAATTGAGTGTACCCCGCGGCTCACTGGATCTCGTCTGATGCTGCGTCTTGCCGCCCGGCCGACTTGGCCGGCCAGATTCCACGACCCTTTCATGCTCAGCTCCAGCATGCGTAGCAGCGGGAACAGCCCCCACCAGTCCACCACGTCGAGATCGTGGGTCAACAGCGCGGCCCACCGATGGCGGTCGGGCCACGGCGCCAGGATGCGGACCGGACGCCTTCCAGCTACCGCGACTACCGCGCGCCGAAGCTCCATTGCCAGGAGGGATACCACGGGGCGCCTGCTCTGCCCTGCCGCAACCAGCGGATTCTCCGCCGAAGGGACTCGGCCGTGCCGGTCGGTCGCGGTACTCCGCTGCTCCATTGCCCCGCCGGCCACCTCCGCCACGGCGCGCAACGAGGCCAGACCGATCCTCACCTGCCCATCGAGACGTTCCAGGGCCGCCTGTCCGCTCAAATCGGCAGCGGCCGACCCAGCCGAAGGCCGATCCACGACGGTCAGGCGGACCAGCTCACAGTCAGCACTCTGGGCCACGAGTAACCGCGAGAGATCAATAAGGACCTCGAGTCCGTACCGTTCACTGGGGCGCAGCGATGCAGGGGCGTCGATCCGAATCATTGCCACCCGCCAATGGGAGTAAGCTCGCGTACCGTTCGGGCCGGCTGCCCCGCCACGACGTGCAGAGGTAAGACGTCCTGCGCCACCACACTGTTTGCGCCCACAACCGCACCCCGCCCAATCCGAACTCCGGGCAGAATGACGCAGCCGGCGCCGAGCCAGGCATCGTCTTCGATGACGATGGGCCCCTGGGCGACCGGAGCGAATGGCCGGGTTCGCGAACGGTTGGGATGAGAGGAGGTCACCAGGGTGACTCGAGGAGCGATGCTGACGCGATTGCCAATCGTAAGATTTCCCCGATCCGTCAGCTCTTCCACGATGATGAGATCGTCGGCGATATAGACCTCGTCTCCGATGTTGAAACCGCAGAGGCGCAGCATTCCCACCCGCGCGGATGGAAAGAACGCGTTCCGGGCCCACCGCTTCAGGATTTTTTTTCGGAGGCGCCAGGCAAAGCTCACGGGCTCACCCGAGGTATCGGTACAGACCCGCCCCCAGCCGGGCCACGCTGGCCGGCAGACGAGACCAGACCGAGGCAGCGGTTGCCATGGTGCCCCGGTCTCGGGGAGCAACGTTTAATCCTCCAGGTTCCGGCCAGTAATCATAGGCCAGCGGTAGGGCCTGTCCACCCCAGCGACGCTTGAATTCCAGGAGACCATCCTGCTCCCGTGCCACCCGTCCCAGATCGAAGCCGCAGCCGGCTGCAATGGCGTCCTGAATGGCGCTCCAGATCAGGACATGGTTGGGGCGCTGCTCCAGGTATTCCGGATTTGAAGCCCCAAACCCATAGATCCAGCTGCGTGGCCCCTTCCAGACGGTGATGCCCGCGGCCGCGGCTCCGGTGCTGGTGAGCGCCAGGTAGACCGCCGCCAGCCCTGCCTCCTGCAGCCGCCTGGCCCCTTCGGTAAAGAAGCGCCGAGGGGGTGCCGGCAGCCCGTGGGAGTGCGCGGTGCGTTCCTCCAGCTGCGCCATGATCACCCAGTCATCCCGGGTCTCGCCGCGGCGGATATCAAGCCCAGCCTTCTGTCCCTTGCGGATGCTGCGCTGGGTGCTGCCGGGATGCAGCCGGCTCCAGACGCCGGCTTCGCCGCCTTCGATTGAAACCTCGTAGGTGCTGTAATGGGATGTCCGGTGGAACCCGGGAGCCGGAGGAAAACCACCCCGGGATTTGAGCTCGACCCGTCGAATGCCGCGGTTTTCGGCGACCCCCCGAACCGCAGTCGCGAGCGCGTCGGCAGTTGCGGTATGGGCCAGCGGTCCCGCGGCGTAACTGAAAGGCAAGCTTACTAGCCGACGGGGTCCAAGCAATGCCGGCACCTCTGCCACTGGGAGTAGTCCTTCCAGCCGGCCGTCCACCCGAGCCGAGTAACATTCCACTCTCAACCGGTAGATGTCCCGCAAACACTCGAGCCAGCGAGGAAGATGGTAGAAGGTCCCATGCTCCCTGGCATACGTCTCCCAGTCGGGAGGAGGCTCAGCGGTGCGGACGATCGTGAGCGGCGGCATGATACAACTGGAGAAAGCGTTCGATTGCCGGTTCCGGCGAATAGGTTTGGAGCACGTGGTCCCTGCCTGCCCGGGTCAGGCGAGCGCGCAACGTCTGGTCATTCAACATGCGCTCCAGCTGGTTGGCCAGGTCGATCGGATCTTCTGCCGCCAGCAGACCGGTTACCCCGTCATGTACCACTTCGGGAATACCGCCGGCGCGGGTTCCGACAACGGAGGAGCCGGCGAGCAGCGCTTCCACCAGCGTGAGCCCAAGTCCTTCCGCCCTGCCCCGGGTCGGAAGCACCGTGACTGTACTGGCACCGTACTCCTGGGGCATCCGCTCCTGCGGCACGAACGAGCTCCAGATTATGTGGTTGCTGATCCCCAGCCGATCTGCCTGGGAGCGCAGCGACTGCTGGGCCGGTCCTTCGCCCAGGATCTTCAACTCATATTGCACGCCACGTCCCTTTAGTGTGGCCGCAGCTGCCAGCAGCAGGTCCACGCCCTTGCTCGGCAGCAGGTTTCCGGCATAAAGAATCCGAGGAGGAACCGCCTTCGGTTGCCGCTCGCCGGATTGAAACCGCATGACATCCAACGGCATCGGGGTGACTACCGGCTCGGCTTTGAGGTCCGGCAGCAATCTTCGGATATCCTGGATCAGAAAGCGAGAGACAGCAGTAACCCGTGCCGCGCGGTCCAGGACTTTGCGAGCCACGCTACGAACCGGCGCACCCCGCTCCAGCAGTCGGACATCCGACCCGTGACAGGTTACCAGATACGGCAGTCCGGTATGACTGGTGAACCATCCACCAGGAAACCACCAGTGGGCGTGAACGACATCAGGCCGAAATGCACGCGCCGCCTGACGCACCGCGATCTCGAACGCGAGGAGAAAGCCGGGGAAGAACAGCGCTGCCACCGGAGACCGTAAGGTCCCTTGGTGCAGACCGCCGGTGTAGGCTACCCGCTCAAAACCTTCGGGCGCGTAGCGAAAGCGGCGCAGCGTGACACCTCCACTCTGTTCGCGAGTTCGCAATCCCGACGCATGGGGGGCAACTACCTGAACCTCGTGGCCGCGGGCGGCCACTCCCTCAGCCAACCGGGCAGCAAAAGCGCCCGCAGCGTCACCGGCAAAGCGAGGATAGTTGTGAGTGACGGTAAGGATCCGAAGGCGGCTATCTCCCGAGGGCATCGCGGTACCACCCCTCGTACACCTGGGCCACGTGATCCGGGGCCAGCCTGGTGCGCCAGGCCTCTCCAACCAACCGGCTGGCGGCCAGTGCGTCGCGATCGGCGTGCAAGCTGAGTACGGAGTCAGCCAGAGCATCCGCAGTCGGCAGGCTCAACCGGCCGGCCCCGGATTGAGGCACCACGTCCACTGGAGCGCCGCTGTCCCAGCACGTCACCACCGGGACCCCGGAGATGAGCGACTCCTGGGCCGGAACGGCTGAGAGCTCACCCTGGGTGGTGAGCAGCATGAGGTCAGCTCGCGCAAGATGGCCTAGTGCCTGGTCCGGGGGCATGGCGCCCACGAACCGGACCAGTTCCGAAACTCCGAGACGCCGCGCCTGCTGTTGCAAAGCGTCACGACGGCGACCCTCTCCAATGACTGTCAGCGGAAGCTTGTGACCGCGGGAGGCGAGCAACGCTACAGTCTCCAGAGCCCAGCCTACTCTGCCGGCATCATCCAGTCGGCCCATCACCACGGCTCCGGAGC